>CALACD010000144.1 GCA_937890445.1 uncultured Acidimicrobiia bacterium
ATCACGAGGGGATCTCCCAGGTCACCCAGGCCGACATCGCCTTCGCCCAGCGTCTCGGCTACGAGATCAAGCTGCTGGCCATTGCCGAGGTGTTCGAGGGCGCAACCACTGGCGATCGCGAGATCGGCGTGCGCGTCCACCCGGCCATGGTGCCTGCCGATCATCCCCTGGCCTCGGTCCGAGACAGTTTCAATGCGGTGTTCGTCGAGGGAGCGGCAGCGGGCGAGATGATGTTCTACGGCCGTGGTGCCGGCGGCCGGCCTACGGCCAGCGCCGTGCTCGGCGACCTCATCGACGCCAGCCTGAACCGGGGACAGGCCTCTCACCGTCGTGTCCCCGGCGGCGACGTTGCCCGCATCCGACCCATCGACGACCTCGACAGCGCCTACTACCTGAACCTCGAGGTGAACGATTCGCCCGGCGTGTTGTCCCAGGTGGCGGGTGTCTTCGGTCGTCACGAGGTGTCGATCCGATCCATGGAACAAGAGGGTCTCGGTGCCGAAGCCCGGCTGGTGTTCATCACCCATCAGGCCAAGGAACGTGCCATTCAGGCCACCATCGAGGAATTGCGGAGTCTCGAGGTGGTCACCGGTGTCCGGAGCTTCATGCGTGTCATCGGTGCCTGATCCACGATGATCTCCTACGTCTCGACCCGCGGCGGCGCGCCCGAGCTGGCGTTCGGCGATGCCCTCCTGACCGGGCTGGCAACCGATGGGGGCTTGTATTGTCCCGCCGAGGTTCCGACCTTCGACACGATGGCCGAGCTGGCCGCTCTGCCCGCCGATGCCCCGTACGACGAGGTCGCCTTCGCCGTCATGTGGCCCTTCGTCGAGGGCAGCATCGAACGTGACGTCTTTCGAGCCATGGTCACCGATGCCTACGCCGGGTTCCGTGATCCGGCGGTCTGCCCCTTGGTCGACCTGGGCGACGATCAACATCTCCTCGATCTGACGAAGGGACCAACGCTCGCCTTCAAGGACATTGCGCTGCAGCTCGTCGGAAGGCTGTTCGACGACGAGCTCGGCCGACGCGACGCACAGGTCACGGTGCTCGCGGCCACCTCGGGCGACACCGGCTCGGCGGCGATCGAAGCCTTGAAGGGGTGTCGCAACGTTCGAGCCGTCGTCCTGCATCCGCGGGGTCGGGTATCCGACGTGCAACGTCGTCAGATGACCACGGTCGATGCTGCCAACATCCGCAACGTGGCGATCGAAGGGACGTTCGACGACTGCCAGGACCTCGTCAAGGCTGCTTTCAACGACGAAGCCCTCCGGCATGAGTTCGGTCTCGGCGCCGTGAACTCGATCAACTGGGCACGCGTCATGGCACAGATCGTCTACTACGTCACGGCGGCGCGGACGCTGGCTCCCGATGGTGGCCCTCTGTCTTTCACCGTCCCGACCGGCAACTTCGGCAACATCCTGGCCGGTTGGTATGCCAAGCGAATGGGTTTGCCGGTCGATCAACTGATCGTGGCCAGCAATCGCAATGACGTCCTCACCAGGTATTTCGACACCGGGGCGCTCAGCGCCGAGCCGGTGGTCCCGTCCTTCAGTCCCAGCATGGACATCCAGGTATCGTCGAACTTCGAGCGACTGCTGTGGGAGTCGAGTGGTCGCGATGGTCACGCAGTCGCCCGCCTGCTCTCGGCCTTCCGATCGACCGGAAACGTCGTGGTGCCCGAGGCATGGACCGCATCGATCCGGGCCGACTTCGATGCCGGCATGCTCGACGATGCAGGCACCCTGGCCGAGATACGGCGGGTCGACGAGCGGGTGGGACGCCTCATCGACCCCCACACCGCGGTCGGTACCGAGGTGGCGCGGCGTCTACGTCGCAACCCCGCGGTTCCAATGGTGGTGTTGGAGACAGCCGACCCCGCCAAGTTCCCCGATGCGGTGGAGAAGGCGACCGGCCGGCGCCCATCCCTCCCGCCCTTCCTGTCCGAACTGATGGAACGTACCGAACACTATGTCGAGGCCCCCAACGATCTCGGGGCCGTGGTTGAGCAGATGCGATCCTTCGGCCCCTGAGCCGTCGGAATCCGAAGAGCGGGCCGCTCGTCAGGTAGTGACCAGGACGCTCGGGCCGTTACCCTCACGGCGACGGTGGTTCCCAGGATCTGAGACCGAGCGCTCTCGCTCGTCGCTCTTCGAAGGATCCGGCCACCGATTGCTTCGCCAGAGCGAAGCCCAATCGCAGGAGAACATCTGTGAGCGACCAAGCGATCGCTGAGCGCGTCGAACTCGACAAGAAGGACAAGACCGAACTGCAGGCCATCGTGGCCGCACTCGGCGGCAAGTCATCGAGTCGCACGAAGAAGGCCGATCTGATCGAGAGCATCCTTCAGCTCTCGGGTGTCATCTCCGGGCAACCGGACGAGGCGGACCCGCTCGATGACGAAGAGATCGACGCCCCGGAGGTGCACGTCACGCCGGTCGTCGACTCTGAGGATTCTGACTCTGGGGACTCTGACTCTGGGGACTCTGACTCTGACTCCGATTTCTACTCCGCCGACCCCGGTCCTGCCGCGGTCGCCCCCTCGGTGGACTCGGGTCGACAACAGTCCGGACGACAGGGGTCGCCTCGACAGGGGTCGTCTCGCCAGGAGTCGCCTCGTCAGGAATCGGGCCAGGGTTCGTCTCGCCAGGGGTCGAATCAGCAAGGTCGTCCCAGCTCCGAGCAGCAGGGTTCACCTCGCCAGGGATCGACTCAGCCGGGGCCGAATCAATCAGGGGGCAGCCAGCAGAACCCCAATCAGCAGAACCCCAATCAGCAGAACCCCAACCAGCAGAACCCCAACCAGCAGCCCGGTGTCACCAACCAGGACGGCGAGGATGGCGAATCCGGGAACCGTCGTCGTCGGCGACGCGGACGCGGCCGGGATCGAGACGATCTGATCGAAGCTCCCAGCCAGGAAGCGGTGAGTGTTGCCGGCTTTCTCGATCTTCGTGACGATGGCTACGGCTTCCTCCGAGTCAACGGGCTGCTTCCCTCGGCCGATGACGTCTATGTGCCGGTGAAGATGGCTCGCCAGTACGGCCTGCGCAGGGGCGACCTGGTGGCCGGGTCGGCACGACCGGCCAACCGCAACGAGAAGAACCCGGCGTTGCAGCAGCTCGACACCATCAACGGGGTCGATCCCGAGTCGCTCAAGGACCGGCCCGACTTCGATCGGATGACGGCGCACTTCCCCGACGAGCGGCTACGACTCGAGCGCACCCAGCAGCCGCTGGACCTCACGCCTCGCATCATCGATCTCCTCTCCCCGATCGGCAAGGGGCAGCGTGGGCTGATCGTGTCGCCGCCCAAGGCAGGAAAGACCACCATCCTCAAGGAGATCGCGACCTCGATCGAGGTCAACCATCCCGAGGTCGAACTCGTCGTCCTGCTCATCGACGAGCGTCCCGAAGAGGTGACCGACATGACGCGTCACCTCGAGCGGGGAGAGGTCATCGCCTCCACCTTCGATCGACCGATCGAGGAGCACTGCGCCATTGCCGAGCTCACCTTGGAGCGAGCCAAGCGGGTGGTGGAAGAGGGCAAGGATGTTGTGATCCTTCTCGATGGAATCACCCGACTGGCTCGGGCTTACAACATGGCGGCGTCGGGCAACGGCCGCACGTTGTCGGGGGGCGTCGATGCCGGGGCCCTGTTCCCGCCCAAGAAATTCCTGGGAGCAGCCCGCAATCTCGAGGAGGGTGGTTCGCTCACCATCCTCGCCACCGCTCGGATCGACACGGGTTCGCGGATGGATGAGGTCATCTTCGAAGAGTTCGAGGGCACCGGCAACATGGAGCTTCGTCTCGATCGAGGATTGTCCGAACGGTTCATCCATCCGGCCATCGATGCTCTCGGCAGTTCCACTCGTCGAGATGAACTGCTGATGGACGAGCCCGAGGCACATGCGTCGGCCGCACTCCGCAAGATGTTGGCCGGACTGGCCGGTAACGATGAGGGGAGCGCTGCTGCAGCGATGACTTTCCTCGTGGACCGCTTGCGGACCTTCACGACCAACGAAGCGTTCCTGCGCGAAATCGCCTCGTCGCGCTAATGCCGGTTCCGCAGTTAGGATTGTTCCCATGAAAGCCGATATCCATCCCACCTACCGTCCCGTGGTTTTCCAGGACATGAGTGCCGAGTTCAGCATTCTGACCAAGTCGACCATCGAGACCACCGAGACCACCGAGTGGGAAGACGGCAACACCTACCCACTGGCCAAGGTCGAGATCTCCTCGGCCAGTCACCCGTTCTTCACCGGCACGATGCGCATCATCGACACGGCGGGTCGCGTCGAGCGCTTCGAGCGTCGGTTCGGACGTCGTCGCAAGGGTGCGGGCGAAGCAGCGGGTGCTGACGAAGGTTCCGCCCCGGCCGAGGGCTGATCGGACTGTCTGTCCCGGCTGCCGCCTATCGGGCCAAGTTGGCCGTATTGGTCCGCAACGAGGCCGAAACGGAGATCGAGTTCTGCGATTCCCCCGGCGATGCCGGGGGTGTCTCGCGTTCCGGGCCGGCCGTGGCGTATCTGCTCAGTGAGGGCTCCGACAGTGGCCGATCGCTGGGCGCCGGCGTCCTGTGGGCCGACAAGCTCGGTGCGGACCGGCTCGTGCTCATCAGTGATCACGACAACGCCGGCGAGCTGGCTCGCCGCGCCGGGTACTTCGATCGTCACTCCATTTCGGTCGTCGAGGTCGTTGGCACCGGGTGGAAGGCCGCAGTCGCTGCCCCGATCACGCCGGTTCCCGAGCTGCCGGCCGAGGTCTGGGCTCTCGCCGGTTTGATCAACGAGACGGGGGCTCGCGCCGTCGATGATCACGGACGGCTTGTTGCCGAGGTTGCCGGCCTGGAAGTGGCCCGGGTGACCATGTTCGATGATGGCCCCCAGATCGAGGTGGGAGTCGGGCAGGCTGACCGCGAACTCCACCAGCTCGTGCACAGCAACCTCGAACCCGACGCCGCGCTACGACGAGCCGTGGGCATGGTGGCAAGCCATCGACACACGGGGGCCATCTTCCACCCCTTGAAGAACATGGCTCGCGAGCGCTGGCTTCGTTCGCGACTGCTCGACCAACCGGGTCTCGTCGGCGCCGAGCATCTCGATCCGGTGCCACCGCTTCACCCGCGCTCGACGGTGCTCGGCCAACGGCCCATTGCTGCGGTCGGTACCACCGCCCAGGGAACACCGATCGTGGTGGTCTGCTCCATCGGTGTCGACCCCGAATTCGTGCCTGATGCCGCCGACTACCGGGCTCGCTTCGATGCCGCGGCCGATCTCGTCCTGGTCGTTCCGACCCGCGACCGCTATCCCATCACCGAGCGGTTGGTCGCCGAACTCGAACGGGCCAGCCTGGTTACCGTGCCGCCCCCGTGGGACTCGGCGTAGCCTGCCTCCATGCTCGAGCGGTTGGTCGCGTTGGAGAACGAACACCGTGAGGTCGAAGCGCGTCTGAGCGACCCCGAAGTGGCCTCGGACAATCGTCGGTTCGTGCAGCTCTCGAAGCGCTACCGTGAACTGGACGACATCGTGAGTGTCGGGCGGGCGCTGAGATCGGCTCAGGCCGACCGAGAAGGGGCCGCCGAACTCCTGGCCGAGGCCGATCCCACCGAACGTGAGGAACTGCGAGCCATGGCGGCCGACGCCGAGCTCGAGATCGGACGCCTCGAACACGAGTTCCGGGCCTTGCTGTTGCCCAAGGACCCGAACAGCGACCGAAACGTCATCGTCGAGATCCGAGGCGCCGAGGGAGGCGAGGAGGCCAATCTCTTTGCCCGAGATCTGTTCGAGATGTATCGAGCCTTCGCGGCCAACCACGGTTGGAACTTCGAGGTGCTCGGCGCCCAGTCGTCCGACATGGGCGGTTTCAGTGAGGTCACGTTCTTGTTGAAGGGTGACGACGTGTGGAACCGCATGAAGTTCGAAGCCGGGCCCCATCGTGTGCAACGAGTGCCCGTGACCGAGTCGCAGGGACGTGTCCACACTTCGTCCGCCACGGTCTCGGTTCTTCCCGAAGCCGAAGAGGTCGATGTGGCGATCGATCCCAATGACCTGCAGATCGACACCTTCCGATCCTCGGGTGCGGGGGGTCAGCACGTGAACACCACCGACTCGGCCGTTCGGATGACGCATCTGCCCACTGGACTCGTGGTGTCGATGCAGGACGAGAAGAGTCAGCTGCAGAACCGGGCCCGAGCGCTGACCGTCCTGAGGTCGCGATTGCTCCAACTCGAGCAGGATCGACAGCGAGAAGCAGCATCGGCCACCCGCAAGGACCAGATCGGGGGTGGTGGCCGGTCGGAGAAGATTCGCACCTACAACTTCAAGGAGAACCGGGTCAGCGACCATCGCATCGGATTGACGATCTACAAGTTGGAGAAGGTGTTGGCCGGCGAACTGGACGAGGTCAGTGACGCCCTCGTTGTCGACGAGCGCACGCGCCAGCTGCAATCGGACGCGACGGTCGATGGCGCTTGACCGCAGTGCCGCCGACGGCACGGTTGCCTGGCGAGACCTGATGGCCCAAGCCGTCGAGCGTCTCGCGGCGGGGGGATGCCCCGATGCCGAGATCAGTGCCCGGCGCATCGTCGAGGAAGCTTCGGGTCACGACGGCGCGGGGCTCGTGGTCGCACTCGAGGAGCCGGCCACGGTCCGGGGCGTCGCTTCGCTCGATCGCATGGTCGCCGATCGCCTGTCGGGGCGGCCGTTGCAGTATGTGTTGGGCCGATGGTCGTTCCGTTCTCTGGATCTCCTCGTCGACCCGCGAGTCCTGATACCTCGCCCCGAGACCGAGGTGGTTGCGGGCAAGGCGTTGGAGGAACTGACTCGCTTCGCCTCACAGCCGGCCCCGATCGTGTGCGATCTGGGGACCGGGAGCGGAGCGATCGGCCTGTCGATGGTGATCGAACATCCAACCGCGCAGGTGTGGTTGACCGATCGTTCCGAGCAGGCGTTGGCGGTGGCGCGAGCCAACCTGGCTGGAATCGGCCGACTCGGAACTCG
>CALACD010000145.1 GCA_937890445.1 uncultured Acidimicrobiia bacterium
TGCACGCCCTGACCGCAGATGGCGATCGTGTCGACACGATCGAACTCGACATCTTCGTGCGAGACGGGTTGCTGGTGACCGTGCACAACGAACCGATCGTCGGGGTCGACTGGTTGTGGAACGCCGTTCAGTCCCATCCCCATCTCTCGACTCAGGGAGCCGATGAAGTGTTGGGACACCTGGCCGAGGTCATCGGTCGACGTTATTTCGAGATCGTCCATGCCATCGAGGGGAGGATCGACGAGCTGGCCGAGGCCGCACTCGAGGCCGACCCTGACGTGATCGCCGCCGTGCAGGTCCTGCGGCGTGAGGAGGCGACCGTTCGACAGATGCTGCGGCCACAACGTCTCGCCATCCGGGAACTCCAGAGCAGGAATCGGTCGGTCATTGGAGATCGCGCTGGTCGCGTGTTCGACGATGCCTTCGACGTGCACAATCAGGTCGTGGAGTCGATGGCACTGGCTCGGGGTCTTCTGGCCGACATGCTGGACACCTACCGAGGGGCCTCGGCGGAACGTCAGGCCAACGCGACGACGGTGTTGGCCGTGTACTCGGCCGTGCTGTTGCCCTTGACACTCGTCGTTGGTTTCTATGGCATGAATGTGCGGGGGCTCCCCGGTTCGTCGGGACCCTCGGGATGGCTGGCGGTTCTGGTCGCCATGACGATCATCGCCTTGCTCAGTACCGTGTTGTTCGTGCGGTCGGGAATGATCCGCCTTCCTTGGACGCGGCCGCGGAATCTGGTGCGAGGTCTTGCGGCGGCGGCCGTGACCCCGGTTCATCCCTTTGCCATGCTTCGTCGTCCCACTGTCCCCGACTCCGGGGATGGGAGCGCGCCCATCGGCCGTTCTGGAGGACAGCGCGGGTCAGATCTGCCCTGACTACGAAGGATCCGGGATCGTCAGCGTCGGGTGACGGTGCCTGCTGGTGCCAGTTCGACCCAGGTCGTGCCCGGGCTGATCTCGCAGCGTCGACCGTCGGCGTCGGTGTAGCGGATGGCCTGGAGATTGGCTTCTCGACTCCAATAGCACTCGAGCACCTTGCCCTGGGTGTAGATCCAGGCTCGGTTGGCGCCGACGGTGAAGGCCTCGGGCGATTCGGGGTCGGCAGCGCTGATCCCGTACGGCGTGATCTGCACGATCACGTTGTCAGGAGCGATGGCCAGACCGGTGGCGTCGACATGGGTCGAGCCGTCCTGGGTTCGCACCCATCCATTGCGAGCCGCTGACCATCGGTACGTGACCCGTGTCCGACCGAAGTCGATGTCGACCCCGGCCGCCGGGCTTGCACTGGGAACCAGGGCCTCGCCGGGGTCGGCGTAGGTGAAGATCTGCGGCGGTGGACCAGCCTGGGCCGGAGCGAGCGCCCACAGCGCAGCGGGACTGGTGAAGAGATTGTGGGGAGCGTTCCGTGAGTTGTTGCGGAAGTAGGCGTTTCCGGCAAGCAGGGCGTTGAGGTTCACGATCGGATGATCCTTGAGCTGCGCCAACACCGTGGTGTTGGCTCCCGATGCTCCGAGCAGTGGCCGGTTGAGGGGCGACAAGATGGCGAAATCGGTCGTGCGTACCGAGCGAACGGGGCCGACGACGGACGGGGTTTGTGAGTGGAAGATCGCGACCAGTCGGGTCAGGTTGCCCTCGACCATCTCCTCGTAGACCACGTCGGCCTGGTTGAGCGCGGCCTGGGGCCGAGCCTGGGGCGCATTGTCGACCTTGATCGCCAGAGCAGGTCGAGGGACTGCGGTGGCGGTCGCCTCGCCGGTGAGGGGGTGGGTGGCAGACAGCAACGAATCCATCCGAGCCTGATACTCGGGTGAGTTGAGGAAACCGCGAACGACGGTGCCGTAGTTGAGTCCGCTGTCGATGCGGCCGGCCCAGTAGCCCAGTCCCGCTGGGTCGGGGGTTCGGCGCAACATGCCCAGGTACAGCATGGTGGCCCGAACCTGCCCGAAGGTCTGTTGGACGTACTCGGTGGAATTGCTGAAGCCGAGCATCACCGAGCCTCGGCTGTCGCCACCGTCGAGCTTGGCGACCCAGAACCCCAGGCCGGCCTGGTCAGCGGGACGTCCCAGGACGTTGCGGTAGACCAGGTCGACGAAGGCGGCATCGGACAGCGTGCCGTAGCGTTGGACGAACTCGGGGGAGGCGGCGAAGTTGGAAGACACCTGGGAGAGGCCGACGCCGGCCCGGACTCGACTGGTCCAGAAGCTGAGTCCGTCGAAGTCAGGGGCTCGGAGGAAATAGGCCTGGTAGAGGCGGGCCAGTGGTGCCACCGTTCGTTCGAACTCGGGAGCCGACACCATCGAATCGATCAGTGAAGCCGGATCTTCGCCGCTCTCGATCTTCTTGGCCCAGAACTCCAGCCCCGCACTGTCGGGATTCCTGGCCAGGAAGTCCTGGTACTGGATCGTGACGAAGTCGCGGGCTGCGGGGATGACCCGGGTGTGGCCAGCAGCGCCGGCCGTGGTCACCGGGGTCAGAACGGTCACCATCAGCAGGGCGACAGCCGCGCAGAGTGTGCGAATACCACGACGAGTGTGCATGGCAGGGGAGACTAGCCGGAACCGGGTTCGAAGGATGAAGCCGCAGCGATCGACCGAGAGGTCAGGAGCCGAAACCGGGAGTTCAGGAACTGTGGTGGACGTCGGTGATGCATGCATCGTCGCCGCGAGCGACCGATGAACCGAACGCCACCTCGGTTTCGCCGTACAGCGAACCCAGAAGCCCCTTCACCATGCCGCGGTCGATGGCGCAGATGACGGGGTGTTCGATGGCGACGTCGCCGAAGGGGCAGTGGCCGGAAACGATTCGCAGCTCGTCGCCATGCCGTTCGGCGTGGGCTGCGAACCCATGGGCCGACAACGCGTCAGCCACGGTGTGAAGCGCCGACCGGAACGACTTCTGTTGCCCGGCGCCAGGGCCCGCCATCTTCTTGCCGTACTCCTCGCCGACCTCTTCGGCCACCGCCGCCGCCTCGGACTCGGGCAATCGTGCCAGCGCCTTGCCCAGCAAGGTGATCAGGATGTCATCGTGGCCCACGTCGAACTCGAGGCGGAGCGCAGGTTCGACGGCCGAGTAGACCTTGGCCGGCCGCCCGGCCCCGGAGGACGCTCTCTGGCTCACTTCCAGGTAGCCGCCGTTGGCCAACTTGTCCAGATGATGTCG
>CALACD010000146.1 GCA_937890445.1 uncultured Acidimicrobiia bacterium
GATCACCACACGATCGCGTTCAACCAGGCGCCACACGCGTCGGTGAATCACATCGCCTACGAGCTCGGCTCGCTCGACGACTTCCTCGTCTCGGTGGGCCGAATGCGTGCGGCCGGCGTCGAACCGCTCTGGGGCATCGGTCGGCATGGGCCGGGCAACAACTGCTTTGCCTACTACGGTGACCCCGCCGGCTTCGTGCCCGAGATCACCGCCGACGTCGACCAGATCGACGAAGCGACCTGGGTCCCCCGCGTCTGGCAGCGCGTTCCGAGCCAATCGGACCTGTGGCATCTCGCCGGCCCACCATCGGCTCAGTTCCGTTCCACCGCGGCCGGACAACCCGATCCCCGCTGCCACCCGCCTCGCTGGATCCCGACATGATCCTCACGGAGGCCGGTACCAGTCCGCTCCGGGTGGGTCTTCTCGGATGGGGTGCGATCGGTCGGGGCGTGGCGGAACAGATCGAGGCCTCGACTCGGGCTGGCGATCGGTCCGTGGTGCTCTCGGCGGTCGCGTCGCGCTTCTCGGATGGCTCCACCCATCCGTTGGCGGTGGCCGCAGAGGAGATCGGAACGAGCTGTGATGTTGTCGTCGAGGCGGCGGGGCCCGACGCGTTACGGGTGCACGGCGAGCGCTGTCTCACCGCTGGAGCCGACCTGTTGGTCGTTTCGATTGGTGCGCTGATGGACACCCGACTGCTCGAGCAGCTGATTTCCGCCGGACCTGGACGGCCGCATCTGTGCTCGGGCGCCATCGGCGGTCTCGATCTCTTGGCTGCTGCCCGCAACTATGGCCCGATCCAGCGCATCGTTCTGGAGACCACCAAGCCAGGCGCCACGCTGGTCCGGGACTGGATGAGCGACGACCTTCGCCGAGACCTGCTGTATCCGAGTCCGGGCTCGAATTCGGTCGAGTGCTTTCGAGGAACGGTTGCCGATGCGGTCCAGCGTTTCCCGGAGTCGTTGAACGTTTCAGCCGCCCTGGCCTTGGCCGCGGGTGACGATTCGGTGGTCGAGGTTGCCGTCATTGGTTCGTCGACGGCGACGACGAATACCCATGACATCACGATTGACAGCGCAGCCGGCCAGTACCGGTTCTCGATCAGCAATCGACCGTCGCCCACCAACCCCCGCAGCTCACACATCACGGCGTGGGCGGTCGTGCGCTCGTTGCGCAGCCTGGCCGGGTGTGAACGGATGGCGTTCCGGTGACGAGCGGTTGGCCCCTCACCGGTATCGGACTACGTCTGCGTCAAGTCGGCGGCATAGCGCTCGCCGAGGCCGGTGCCACGACGGGCGAGCCGTTGCTGTTCCTGCACGGCATCGGCTCCGCCGGATGTGCTTTCGACGCGCAGCTCGCCTACTTCGCCAGGGAAAGGTGGTGTATCGCTCCGGATGCCCCCGGCTACGCAGCCTCGGACGACGATCCTGCCATTCGTTCGATGGATGACCTTGCCGACCGTTGGGTCCGCCTGCTCGACGAGCTGAGTGTGCGGCGAGCCATCCTGATCGGAGTCTCGTGGGGTGGCGTGGCTGCAGCCCGAGTAGCTGCTCGACACCCAAGGCGGGTCGCGGCACTCGTCCTCGCTGACTCGAGTCGCGGTTCGGGCCGAACGCCGACCAGCGCCGCCGCCATGCGGTCTCGCCTGGACGACCTGTCACGCGACGGCGTCGGAGCCTTCAGCGCGGCACGCGCACCACGTCTCGTTTCGCCCAGGGCACCAGCTGCGTTGGTGGAGCGTGTTGCCCACACGATGGAGCGGGCCGTGCGCATGCCCGGCTATGGACAGGCGGTCGAGATGATGGCGACGACCGACAACACCGAGGCCCTGCGCGCTATCACTGCTCCCACCCTGGTTCTCGTCGGGGCGCTCGATGCAGTCACCCCGCCCACGGAGGCCGCCGCGTTGGCAGATCTCATCGCCGGCGCTCGATTCTGTCCGATCGCCGACGCCGGCCATCTGGCCAACCAGGAGCAGCCCGAAGTCTTCAATCAGGCCGTTGGCGATTTCCTCGCCACGACATTCCCGGCTGGCAACCAGCCGGTTTCCCGCAGACACGACCCGGAAAGGACCTATTGATGGCCGACGAAGCAGAGCTCGACACGATGATCGACACGTTCCTCGCCACCCGCGAGACACGCCGCGAGGACTGGGACACCCTCGAGTTCCAGACCAAGGCCGGCGAGCAGTACCGGCGAGCACAGATCCGGTACATGGGCTCGGGTGGGACCGGGAATCACGAGGCAGACGGTCGGGTCATCCAAGCCGACCACTTCACCTTCTCGAACATGCTTCTTCCCCCAGGAGCAGAGGGCCCGGAGCACAATCACCATGATGTCGAAGAGGCGTTCTTCGTACTCGAGGGCAGCCTCGAGGTACGGATCCATGACTTGGAGGACGGCAACAAGTCGGCTGCTCGGGTGCTCGGCTATCGCGACTTCATCAAGGTCCCGGCTGGCGTCCCGCGGAGTCTCAAGAACGTCGGTGACACCGACGCCATGTTCTGCGTCATGCTCGGTGCCCCCAAGCCGCAGCTGCCGACCTATCCGCCGACCTCCCCGATGGTTGGCATCACGCGTGACTGATTTCGGTGACCTCACCGATCGATCGGTGCTGATCACCGGAGCCGGACGAGGGCTTGGACGGTCGATGGCCGGCGCTCTCGCCGCGGCCGGGGCCGTCGTTCACCTGGCCGACATCGAGTACGCGCGCGTGTGGGCCGTGGCAGACGAACTGATCGCCGAGGGACACGTCGCCCACGCCCATCAGATGGATGTCTCCGATGAAGCGTCGGTCATCGCCGCCCTGGAGGCGATGGACCAGCCACTTTGGGGGCTGGTCAACAACGCTGCGCTCGCCGACGCGGTCGGCGGTCAGTCCTTCTGGGAGATCGACCGCGACACCTGGGATCGGCTGCTAGCAGTGAACCTGACCGGCACTTGGCTGGTGTCGAAACACGTTGCCCCGATCATGGTCGCACAAGAAGCGGGACGAATCGTCAACCTGGCGTCGGACGCCGCGATCTACGGAAGCCCGCGCCTTTCCCACTACATCGCTTCGAAAGGGGGCGTGCTCGCGCTGACCAGGGCGATGGCGCGTGAACTGGGCCCCCATGGCATCACCGTCAACGCGGTAGCGCCAGGCCTTGTTGTCACCGAGTCGACCGAACGAGTGCCCGCCCAACGACATCAGCTCTACGCCGACAATCGGGCCCTGGCCCGCCCACAGCGGCCGTCGGATGTTGCCGGCCTGATCCGCTTCTTGCTCAGCGACGCCGCCGGTTACCT
>CALACD010000147.1 GCA_937890445.1 uncultured Acidimicrobiia bacterium
CTCACAGCAGCCGATGCATCACACGTCCCGACGTCGGCGCAGCAGCCCACGAGCCAACTTCGATCCGCCCGAAGCCACCGCCAGTGACCGGATCAACGGATCCTGGACCGCCTCGTGAGTCCGACGCGAAGTTTCGCTGATTGCCGTGGTTGCCTGATCAGCCCGATCGAGCACCAGATCGACCTTGTCGAGCTCGGCATCGGCATCGGCCACCAACTGGCGCAGTTCACCGAACGCAGCCAGCCCCTCGTCTCGCAGCTGGTGCGCCGTGTCCTCGAGCTTGGCCAGGGTGTTGTTCAGATTGTTCACCGCAGTGACCAAGAAGACAGCCGCCACGACCACGGAGATGGCGACGATGATGGCGGCGAACTCGGCGACCGTCACGAGCCCGACTCCGGCGCGGGATGGTTGATGGTCACGGGCGGGCGGTGTGTCATCTGCGTGCGAACCTCTGCTTCGTACCCGTGATCGGTCGGTCGGTAGTAGCGCCGCCCGACAAGCTCGGAGGGGCGATACTCCTGGTCGGTCCAGCCCGCTTCATGGTTGTGAGGATAGTCGTAGCCGGCCCCGTGCCCCAGGCTCGCAGCTCCCCGATAGTGGGCATCGCGAAGGTGCATCGGGACCTCACCTGCGGGCAGGTCGGCCACGTCGCTCATTGCTTGGTTGATCGCCAGGTAGGACGCATTCGACTTCGGTGCGGTCGCCAGATGGATCACAGCCTGCGCCAGATTGATTCTCGCCTCGGGCAATCCCACGAACTCCACTGCCTGAGCTGCGGCGTTGGCCACCAGCAGGCTCATGGGGTCGGCCATTCCCACGTCTTCGGAGGCCAGGATCACCAGCCGTCGGGCGATGAATCGAGGATCCTCGCCCGCGGCCAGCATGCGAGCCAACCAGTACAGGCCGGCGTCGGGATCCGAACCTCGGATGCTCTTGATGAAGGCACTGATGATGTCGTAGTGCTCGTCTCGGCCATAGCGCAGCGATTTGAGATCGGTTGCGGCCTCGGCATGCGAGAGCTCGACACCGATGACGGCCTCGGGATCGATCCGATCAGCCGACGCCAAGGCGGTTGCGACCTCCAACGTCGTCAGGGCCTGCCGACCGTCGCCGGCTGCTCGTGCGGCGAGATGAGCCAACGCATCATCGGTCGCAACGGCATGTTCGGCCACCAATCCACGCCTCAGAAGCTGATCGAGGTCGTCGGCTCCCAGGGGCTCGAGTCGAAAGAGGGTCGAGCGACTTCGGAGAGGGGCATTCACTTCGAAGAACGGATTCTCCGTCGTGGCACCGATGAGAACCAGCACCCCCGACTCGACGGCCGGCAGCAGCGCATCCTGCTGGGCTTTGTTGAAGCGGTGCACCTCGTCGAGGAAGAGAATGGTGCCCCGCCCATGAGCCCCCAGACGAGTCTCGGCTTCGGCAATGACCTCCCGAACGTCCTTCACCGTCGCGGTGACGGCGCTGAGCTGGACGAACTCCTTGACCGAGTCGACGGCGACCAACCGGGCCAGCGTGGTCTTTCCGGTGCCCGGTGGCCCCCAGAACAGGACCGAGGACAATCGGTCGGCTTCGACGAGCCTCCGGAGTGGCCCCGTCGGTCCCAGAAGGTGCTTTTGCCCAACCACGTCGTCGAGCGAAGAAGGCCGCAAACGAGCGGCAAGCGGGGATCGGGCGGCCAGTCTGGCCTGCGCTGCATGACTGAAGAGATCCTCGCCCACGGCTTCTGAGCCTAGTCTGTTGGGTCATGCGAACGATTGTCGTCTACGCCCTCTACGCCTGGGTCGCCGTGTCTCTGCTTGCCCTCGTGATGCAGCAGGTTCGTCGCCACCGCCACCGGAAGCTGCTTGCCAGCCGGATCCCCGCTCAAAATCCACAGCTGGCGACCGCCGCCGTACGGGATCGATCGCTGACGGCAGTCGGGGCGACGACCGGGCGACGCACACCACCGATCATCCGCTCTGCTCCTGAGCCGAGCCCGACCACGAGTTCGGTGTCGACGGTTGCCGAGCCAACTGCCCCACCCGCCGTGCCCGAACCCGCCGCCATGCAACCACCGCTCCCCGAACCACCGCTCCCCGAACCACCGATCAGCGAACCACCGATCAGCGAACCACCGCGCCCCGAACCCGCCGCCAGTCAACCACCGCTCCCC
>CALACD010000148.1 GCA_937890445.1 uncultured Acidimicrobiia bacterium
ACAGGGACATGATGGGCGCCAGCCTGCTGGCATCTGCGCCGTTCGTTTCGGCCGTGGACTACCTGCGAGCTCAGCGTTATCGCACCGTGTTCCAGGCGTCGTTCGACGAAGCCATGGCATCGGTCGATGCCCTCGCGCTTCCTGGCTTGAGCCACCTGCCGCCCAAACTCGATGACCTGGTGACCAAAGATCAGGTCAACGAATGGCTCGGGACCGCAGTCGGTTTGCACATCCCGTTCAACTACGCCGGGGTCCCCGCACTGTGTGTCCCCGCCGGAGAGTCGGCAGGCATGCCGACCAGCCTCCAACTGGTCAGTCGGCCCCACCGAGACGATCTCCTCCTGGCCATCGGCCATCGTTTCCAAGCAACGACAGACTTCCACAACGCTGCTCCCGCGCTGAACGTGCCGCAAGTCATCTGACGGAAACTCGGTCGAGTCGGAGTTGACCAAGCGCGTGCCGGGCGCGCGAAGCTGCTGCGGTGAAGATCGAACCCCTCCATGACGACTTCGGTGCGCGGGTCCTCGACCTCGATCTGACCGGGACGCTGACTCCCGAGCTGATCGAGGCCGTCCATGCCGCGGTCGACGAGTATTCGGTGTTGCTGTTTCCCGGACAGAACATGAACGACGACGCCCAGATGCTGGTCACCCAAGCGCTCGGCGAGCCCGAAGAGGGCCACGTTGCCTTCGGGCGGACCGGCGAGATCGCCTACGTCGGGACGGTCGGCAACGTCATCGACGCCCACACCAAGCGGGGTGAGGATGACCCCCACACGATCTCCTTGAAGGGCAACAATCTGTGGCACTCCGACTCGTCGTTCCGTCGGGTGCCGTCCTATGTCTCGATCCTCCACGCCTACGAGGTCCCCGACGAAGGTGGCCAGACCGAGTTCGCGAGTCAGCGCGCCGCATATGGTCGTCTGACCCTCGACAAGCAGGCCGAGATCGATGGTCTGCACGTGCTCCACGACTACGTCTTCAGTCGCAGCAAGGCCGCGCCGGTCGACGACAACCATGCAGCATCCCTGCCTCCGATCGAACAGAGGTTGGTACGAGCCAACCCACGAAACGGTCGCCCGAACTACTACGTGGGCTCTCACGCCCGATCCATCATCGGCTGGACTGGCATCGACAGCCGACGACTGATCGACGAACTCAACGAGTTCGCGACGCTGCCGGAGCATGTGTGGGCCCAGCAATGGCGGCCGGGCGACACCGTGATGTGGGACAACCGTTGCATCCTGCATCGCGGCACCGGTTACGACGCCGATCGCTACCGCCGCTACCTGCGCCAGACGAGAGTCCGTGGCGCCGGACCCACCCTCGACGAGGAGCCGTTCCACCGGAACGCTGTCTGACCGGAACGCTGTCGGCGGCGTGCTCGGGGCCGGCGGCACGGTCGGTCGCACCGAGATCCGAGCCGAGATCGAACGAGTTTGCGTGGGCGAGCGTTTCTGCACCCTCGCCGACAGCCTCAGCTGATCGAGGGGCGGAACAGCCGAACCAGCGCGAACATCGAGAAGAGCCAGAGACCAGCCAGGACGGCGATCCAGAGGATCGACCCGAGCCGACCGGTCGAGGTCATGCTCCCCTGCCAGAATCCGTAGAGGAACAACGACAGTACGGTGAGTGAACCCGTGCAAGCCAGGACATAGCGCGACCGCTCGAGGACCGGTTCCTTCCTCTTGGCAATTGCTGCCAGGCAACCAGGCCCGAACACCAACAACCCCATGATCCCGGGCAACGTGAAGAACAGAGTGGGGACCAACGATGCCGACAGGAACGCTCCAGCTATCGCCAGCAGAGCTGCGAACCTGCGAGATGGGTCGTCGATCGCTCGGACCGTCGACCGATCCTCTCTCCGTGGTGGAGGGGGCGCAGCCTCAGGCTCGGCTGCCACTGCCAGGCGATCCTTGGTCGGCCGAAACGATCGATCGGCCCTTCCGAGCGGCGCCCGGCCGCCGTGGCCCGTCCGCCATCATCGAGGTGTCGCGAAGCCGCCGGACACGCTGAGCGTTTGGCCGGTCAGTTGGCGAGCCTGCTGCGACGCCAGGTACACCACGGTCCAGGCAATGTCGATGGCTTCGGATCGTCGGCGCAACGGGATGCCGGCCGTGATGTTCTCGACCTCTCGTTCACCCATCCCGGTGTCACCACTCCACAGGCTCTGTTCGCCGATGTCGCCCTCGGCCGGGATCACCAGCCCGGGACACACGCTGTTGGCCCGGATCCCGTACCGGCCGTACTCCTTGGCGATCGTGCGCATGAACGCCATCACCCCGGCCTTCATCGCCCCGTAGTCGCTGGTGCGGAACTCCCCGAATCCGGCATCGCTCGAGATCGAGACGATGGCGCCCTCCCTCCGTTCGACCATGGCGGGTAGGGCCGCTCGGGTCGCGTTCAGGGTCGGGAAGAGGTTGAGGCGATAGGCCTGGTCCCATCGCTCGGGAGGCAGATCGAGGAAGAACGTGGCCTTCCCGTTCCAGCCGACGTTGTTCACCAACACCGAGACCGGCCCGATGTCGGCCTCGACGGCGTCGGTGGCAGCCTGGGTTGCGTCGACATCGGTCAGGTCGACGGTGTAGGCGACGGCAGCACCCCCGGCGGCAACGATCTCGGCAACGGTCCGTTGGGCCATCGCCTCGTCTCGATCGAAGACCGCCACCCTTGCCCCCTCGTCAGCAAAGACCCCCGAGATGGCCTTGCCGATGTTGGATGCCCCTCCGGTCACGATGACCACGTTGTCCGATAGTCCCAGATCCATGTGCTTCGACCTCCTGCTCGGCGAACGGCGATCCTCGCTGCCCGGTCCCCGTTGACGCAAAACTACGATCTCAGCTGGTCGGCCAACTGCTTCACCAGTCGGAACTTCTGGACCTTGCCCGTCGGTGTCGTCGGCAGCGCCCCGGCATCGAGCACCACGATGTGCTTGGGCACCTTGAACCGGGCCAGATGCTCCCGGCAGAACGTCGTCAACCCCTCGACATCCACGGTCACCCCCGGTTCGGCCACGATGCACAGACACCCCACCTCACCCCATCGATCATCGGGGATTCCGACGGCATAGGCCTGACTGACCCCCGGA
>CALACD010000149.1 GCA_937890445.1 uncultured Acidimicrobiia bacterium
GGCCGCTCCTCGGGTGTCGACGATCTCGAACGACGTCAGCACCTCGCCCACGAAGGGAGCGATGGTGGCACGGTCGTAGGGCACTCCCGACAACGGCACGTCGGTGCCGATACGAACCGTCACTTCGAACTCGAGCGCCGGGGTCTGGAAGGCGGCCATCGACAGGGTGAAGGGTGCGGCATGGATGTCGCCGGCGTGGACCAGGCCTCCCAGGGGAGCGGTCAGACCCATCATCTCCTGCATGGGCTTGGCCGTGATGGCCACCTTGTAGCCGCCGACCCCTCCCCGCAGATCCGACAGCCCGGCCAGCACCGCGTCCTGGAGCAGGTAGGCGTCATCGAGTGAAGGTGGCTCCTGACCGGCGTCGCCCCACAACGCTCGATGGGCCCGACCGGCCCGAAGATCCTCGATCAGCATCGTGGCCCAGTTGTCGACGTCATTCGTGCTCATGGCGGCGAAGGTACTCGCGACGAGCACGCCTCTGCGAGTGGACCGGCGCCGCCGGTTGGGGCGAGAATCAGCCCGTGGATTTCACCCCGACCGAACTGACCCCCGACGAACTCGAGCTCCAAGCCGACGTCCGAGCCTTCCTGGCCCAGGAACTCCCCCGTGGCAGCTACGATCCGGCCCTCGGCATGGGGGCCGGACACGACAAGGAGTTCTCGAAGAAGATGGCGGCCCGGGGGTTCCTGGGCATGGCACTGCCGAAGAAGTACGGCGGCCACGATCGGGCCGCCGTCGATCGCTTCATCGTGGTCGAGGAGCTCCTCCGCTCCGGGGCGCCGATCGGCTACCACTGGGTGGCCGACCGTCAGACCGGCTCGGTCATCAATCGTTTCGGCACCGAGGAGCAGCGCGAACGGTTCCTGCCGCTCATCTGCAAGGGTGAGATCGGGTTCTCGATCGGCATGAGCGAGCCCGACAGCGGCTCGGACCTGGCCTCGGTGTCCTTGCGGGCCGAGCGGGCCGACGGTGGTTGGCTGATGAACGGTTCCAAGATCTGGACCTCGGACGCCCACGAGAACGACTGGTTCGTCTGTCTGTGCCGGACCGCACCCGTCGAGGACGGCAACAAGCACCAGGGTCTCAGCCAGATGCTGATCGACCTGAACTCCCCGGGGCTGGAGATCAACGGCATCCCTTTCCTCGATGGCAGCGCCGGATTCAACGAAGTGGTCATGACCGACGTCTTCGTTCCCGATGAACTCGTCCTGGGCGAGATCGGCATGGGCTGGGCCCAGAACACCAGCGAACTGGCCTACGAGCGAGGTGGACCCGACCGTTGGCTCAGCACCTTCGGCGTCGTCGAGCAGTACCTGGCCCTCTACGCCGAGGGCGGCCCCTACGCAGGGCCATTGAGCGACCGGGTGGCCGAGACGCTGGGCGGTGCCGTGGCCCGCTATTGGGGCCTCCGCAACATGTCGTTGACCGTGGCTCGCATGATCGACCGGGGCGAGGCGCCGTCGGTCGAGTCGGCGTTGGTCAAGGAGATGGGCACCCGGTT
>CALACD010000150.1 GCA_937890445.1 uncultured Acidimicrobiia bacterium
GGCGCTTCGGACAGCACGCTCCGCAGCGCCAACATGGCTCGGGCCAACTCGCCCCCCGACGCCACCTTCGACAACGGCTGCAGCGGTGAACCAGGGTTGGCCGACAGGAGGAACACGACGTGTCCGCCATCGGGGCCACTCACCTCGACCCCCACCTTGGCCTTCTCCATGGCCAGACCGGGCAAGTGTGCGGCTATCGCATCAGCCAGACCGGGGGCGGCGCCGAGTCGGGCGTCGCGTACCTTGTGTTCGGCCTCGGTCAGCGCGACGCGAGCCGTCGACAGCTCGGCATCGAGTCGGGCGGCGCGCTCATCGTGACCCTCGAGTTCGTCGAGGCGGATCTGGAGGGCCTCATGTTCGGCGATGACTGCCTCGAGGTCGTCCCCGTACTTCCGGCACAACTGGTGCAGCAGATGCCGCCGCTCCTGCACCTCGGACAGGGCTGCAGGATCCTGATCGATGGTCTCGTTGATCACCCGCAAGGTGTCCGAGAGATCGTCCAACTCGGCCAGAACCGTACGCAAACGCACCGCTATCTCGGCAAACGGGCCGTGATCGTTGAGTCGAGCAGTGAGATCGGCCAGTTGGTCTCTCAGCCCTCCGTCGTCGGCCAGGGTCGCAAGCGCACCATCGGCTGTTTCACGATGTTCGACCGCATTGGCCAAACGGTCTTCGGTATCGGCCAACACCGCATCTTCGTCAGGATCCTTCAGCGCCGCGTCGTCGAGCTCGCGGACCTGATAGCGAAGCAGATCGAGCTCTCTGGCTCGTGTCCGTTCGTCTCCGCCCAACTCACTGAGGTCGTCCTCGAGGCGCCGCAATGCGGTACGGCACCTGACCAATGGTTCGACATCGACGTGGCCGAACTGGTCGAGGGCGGCCCGCTGCGCCTCGACCCCGAGCAGCGACTGGTGGGCATGTTGACCGTGGAGATCGACGAGTTGGGCCCCGACCTCGGCCAACGCCCCGACGGTGGCCGGCCGACCATTGATGTAGGCCCGCGACCGCCCCTCGGCCGGCACCACGCGAGTCAGGACGATCTCGTCGTCGCCGAGTTCGAAGCGACCGTCGACCGTCGCTTCCGTCGCTCCTGGCCGAACCAGACCGGGGTGGGCCCGTCCTCCCATCAGCAAGTCGATGGCATCGACCAGGAGGGTCTTTCCGGCTCCTGTCTCGCCCGTCAGAGCGATGAGCCCCGGCGGCAGCTGCAGCGTCAGCCGATCGATGACCCCGAGATTCGACACGGCGAGTTCGACGAGCATCAGCCGGGCCCCGCTCGCAGGCCGATGGAGGTCGGGACATCAACGATCGGAGAGGCCGAACTTCTCCTTGAGGATGGTGTGGAAGTCGCGGTCGCCACGAGTCACAAACCTAGCCCGCTGCTGTGACGCTCGGCAGAGAATCGACTCCCCCGGTTGCAGCTCGGCGATCTCACGGCCATCGACGGCGACCGTGCCGGAGCGATAACCACTGACGGTGAGACGCACTTCGGTCGACGGCGCCAGCACCAACGAACGATCGAACACCATGTGGGGAGCGACCGGCGTGAGTACCAGGGCCTCGAATTCCGGTTCGACGATCGGCCCACCGGCCGACAGCGAGTACGCCGTACTGCCCGTCGGTGTGGCCACGATGACCCCGTCGGCCAGGTAGCTGGTGAAGTGGTTGCCCGAGATCGAGGCGATCACCTCCAGCGACCTGGTATTCGTGGCTGCGACCAGCACCACCTCGTTCAGCGCGAGGTTGGTCGAACTGGTCCCGTTCCCCTCGACGATCACCTCGAGCAGCATGCGAGCCTGGATCCGCAGCTCGCCTCGCAGCCATTCTTCCAACGCCGTCTCGAGATGCTCGGGGTCGAGTTCGGTGAGGTAGCCCAGCTGCCCGGCGTTGATGCCCAGCAGCGGCACGCGGTGTGACACCGTCAGCTGGTTGGCCCGCAGCATGGTGCCGTCCCCGCCCACGCTGACGCAGAGGCCAAGACCCACCCCGAAGGTTCCGTCGTCGATCCCGAGATCGGGCCGTTCCAACAGCTCGGCGTCGTAGACGGGCAGGACGACGGTCACGTCTCGATCGTCAGCCCACGCCACGGCTCGGCGGGCGAGCGCCAACACGTCGTCTCGATGGTGGTGCAAGACCAGACCCAATCGTTCGGTCATGCCATGGCCCCCGTGGTCAGAAGCGCTTGAACCCTGGATGCTTCGGCGACCGCGGCGCCCATGGCGAATCCGAGTTCCCGCTCGCTCAGGGGTGGCGCACCCTTCTGGAATCGACCGACGAATTCGATGTTGCCCGACGTCCCGGGAACAGGAGAGACCATGAGCTCCAGCATGGCAGCTCCCGTCACCTGCGCCGCATCCGCCACCTCTCCGAGGACGCGCTGCCAGATGGCCGGGTCCGAGATGATGCCGCGCCCTCTCGATGCTTCCTGGCGACCGGCCTCGAATTGCGGTTTGATGAGCAGCACCAGAGGTCCCTGAGCCCGGACGAGCCGGACCAGCCCGTCGAGCGCCAGCCGGAGGGAGATGAACGACAGATCGGCGACGATCAAGTCGACAGGCGCTCCGAGATCCTCGATCGTCAGGCGCCGGATGTCGGTCTGTTCCCGCACCTCGACCCGTTCATCGACCCGGATCTTCTCGTGCAGCTGGTGGGTCCCGACATCCACCGCGATCACTCGCCGGGCACCGCGTTGGAGCAGACAATCGGTGAAGCCACCGGTCGACGAGCCCGCATCGAGACACACCAGGCCGGCTGGGTCGAGCCCGAACTGGTCGAGGGCCCCCTCGAGCTTGCCGCCGGCTCGGCTCACGTAGAGCGGAGGGGGCGCCAGCAACTCGATGGCATCGGAGGTCAGTACCTGGCGAGACGGCTTGTCGGCCAGCGTTCCGGCCACCAGCACGACCCGGTCGGCGATGAGGCGTTGCGCCACCTCTCGGCTGGGCGCCAATGCTCTTCGAACCAGTTCGGCATCGAGCCGTCGCCGTGTAGCCACGACCACGCACGCTAGCTTGCCAAGGTGCTTCCGCTACGGGACGAGAATCCGACATCTCGGCGGCCGATCGTCACCGTTGCCCTCATCATGGCGTGCGTCGGGGTCTATTTCTTCGCCCAGGCCGGCCTCCGTGGCAACGAGACCCTCTCGACACCTGATGGCGAGGTCCGGATCGACAGCAACCTGAGGTTCAATCTCCAGATGGCCGCCATCCCCTGCGAGATCTCCCAGGGTCGGGCCCTGACCATCGACGAGATCGCCGCCACCTACGGCGGTCCGAGGGGTGACGATTCGGCTTGTGGGCTGAGCTCGTCGTCCACTCCGTTGTTCCCCGACAAACTGGTACTGGCCTCGGTGGTCTCCTCGATGTGCCTGCACGGCGGGCTCTTCCACCTCGGGTTCAACATGCTGTTCCTCTGGATCTTCGGCAACAACATCGAGGACCGACTCGGCCACTTGCGCTTCGCTGCCTTCTACCTGGCCGGAGGGATCGTGGCCACGGCCGGACACATCGCGGCCGGACCGTCCTCGACCGTCGCCATCGTCGGCGCCTCGGGCGCCGTTGCCGGTGTGATGGGGGCCTACCTGATGTGGTTTCCCGACGCCCCGATACGCACCCTGATCTTCCTGGTCGTGGCTGATGTTCGCGCCAAATGGTTCCTGGCCGCGTGGTTCATCATGCAATTCTTCACCGCCGCTGACAGCGGCATCGCCTGGGTCGCCCACGTCGCCGGTTTCGGCTACGGAGTCCTGTTGGGCTTCCTGGCTCGCCGCCAGACCTGGGATCCGACCGGCGGTATCGGCCGCGGCCCGTATCCCAACCCGGGCGAGATCTTCTCCACCCGCTGACAGGTTCCCGGTCCGGGTAGCGTCGCCGCCGATCAACGGAAATGATGCGGTTCGCCGGCGTCCCATCCAGGCCGGTCAGCGGCCATGGTGCTCGGATAGAAGACCACGGTCCAGCTCAGGAAGGGAGAGGCCTGGACATCGAGGATCACCATCTGGGCGGCGCTCTCGTGCGTCCGGTGATTCCACGTCAAGCTGTACTGGGCTGGGTCGAGCACCATCTCGGTGAGAAGATCGGTGGCGCCACCCAACGTCTGCACCGTCACCGGTTGTGGCGCCGATACATCGGCGTTGACCGCCAGGACATCGACGAAGCGACTGGTCTCGCTCCGCGCCATCAGCAGTTGCTGAGAACCGCTTCCACAGGCCCAGACCGTGCCGGTCGGGTAGGTCCGCAGGAACCCGGCCAGCGGAGCCATCGTTCCCGTCCGCTCGACGAACTCCCTGCTCTCGCTGAAGGCAACCATCAACTGGCCGCGCGACATGCCGGTCTCGAGTCGGCCCCGCCAGTAGGCACGTCCCCCCGGGTCGCTCGTCCGAGCCAGTACGTTGCGATAGACCAACGAGACGAAGGCGTCGTCGGCGACGGCCCCATACCGAGCTTCGAACTCCGGCGTCTGTTCGAACGCACTGGCGATCTGGACCAGCGAGCGTTCACCCCCGGCGTAGCTTCGAACCCAGTGGTCGAACCCCACTTCGTCGGGATTGCGCTGGAAGTAGGCCTGATAGAGACGGTTGATGGAGTCGGTCATCTGCGGGCAGGTACCGGAGGGGACCAGGGAGGATGCTGCGCTTGCTGGGCTTGGGCCGGCTCCGAACTGCAACGACAGCAGCCCGACACCGAGCACCAGAAAACGTCGGACTCGTCCGGCCACCTCGAGCTCGCTTCCACCGTCGGATCAACCCGCCAAGGTTGGCGGCCGGGCCCGGCCACGCTTCGTGACCATAGTCCGCTGCGAGGACGGACGCTCAGGAACGACCGAGGTTGGACGCGGTCGCCCGATCTGCCGGATCGTCGTCGGGATGATTCCAACCGGGTCGGACGACGGGGATGGCCGTCGGGTAGAAGACCACCGTCCAGTGCATGCCGGGACCGCTCGTCACGACCCGCATCCGCGCCGTATCTGCGTCGGCTGTTCCAATCGAACGAACGAGGTCGGTCAGGACTTCTCCCGGGCCGAAGGGTTGCTGCGTCAATTGACTGATCACACTCGAGTCGAACAAGGTTGCATTGAGTCGTCCGCCAGCCTCGCTGGTGGTGATCGCAATGCTGCTGTTGGCACCCGTCGCGTTGACGACCGCTACGTCGACGAAGGTCCCCACCGCGGGCCGGGTGATGGCAATGTCGGCCGGGCCGTTGCCGCAGTTGAAGCGGGTGCCGGCTGGATAGATCCGCCCATAACCGGCCAGAGGACGAACCGTGCCGGTCGACTGCACGAACTCCTTGCTCTCGCTGAAACCGATCATCATGGCGCCCCGTGGATAGCCGCTGTTCAGCCGTCCGAGCCAAAAGGCTCCTCCCTCGGCATCCGGCTGCCGTTGGAGCACGTTCTGATACACGAGCTCGACGAATTCGGCGTCTGACTTGTCGCCGTAGGTGGCGAGGAACTCGGGGGCCGTCGTCACGAAGAAGTCCGCCATCTGGCGCATGTGCCAGGCTCCGGTCGAATAGGCGTTCGACCAAAAGGCGAATCCATCGGGGTCATCGACAGGATCGCGCAGGAACACGGCCTGGTAGAGACGGGTGATCGAGTCGGTGATCTCGGGACAATCACCGACCACTTGGGCTTGCGCCGGTCGGGCACCGCCGACGGCGAACATGGCGGCTCCCAGTACCAGAGCGGTCAGTATTCTCGCCACGACTACTCTCATCGATGTCTGTTCGCGGTTCATCTGCCCTCCAAGCATCGTTCCCATCGGCACTGTAGTAGAAGTCGTCGGCGTCGATCCGGCCCGGATCAACGCCGAGCTCACGAATGCAACGCGACCAACGAGCCGAGATCGGCCGCAACGATGTCCGGTGCCGGAATCACCGGCAGATCACCGGGTTGGGTCACGCCACTCAGCACCAACCCGAATCGGTAACCGAGCGTGCGTGCGAATGCCCCATCGGTCTCGGGTCGATCGCCGACCATGATTCCCTCGTCTCCGTAGCGGGCTCGTACCAGGGCCGCTATCGGCGCCTCCGGCTTGCCAGCGACCTCCGGTTCGCGGCCTGTCGCTGCCGCCACCGCAGCAACGACCGCTCCCGCTCCCGGAAAGAAGCCCCGTTCGGTGGGATAGGTGGAATCGGTGTTGGTGGCAATGAAGCGAGCTCCGCCGCTCACGGCCTGTACCGCAGCCCGGAGCCGGTCGTAACTGAGATCCCAGTCGAGACCCACGACGACAGCGTCGGCGCTCGAGGAACCAGGTTCGGGCACATCCAGCAAGGTCGCACCACGGGCCACGATCGCCTCCCGAATGCCAGGACCGCCGAGGACGAACACCCGATCGCCCGGGGCCACCAGCTGGGCGCCGGCCATGGCCGAGCTGATCACATCGCCGCCGGCGAGAATCCCGAACGCACCAAGCTTTGCTTCCTGATCGGCGATGGTGGCGAACGAGTTGTTGGTGACGAAGACGACCTGGTGGCCGGCCGACCGAAGCTTGGCCACCCCGGCCGCCGATCCCGAGATCGGCTCCTTGCCCCGCCACAGCACACCGTCGAGGTCCAATGCCCACGTCGTCATGTCCCAACCCTAGAGGCCTACGCTCGATGGATGGCCGACCTCCGCACCCATTTCGCGCCCGGCGTCCTCACAGGCCAGGACGTCAGCGACGTCTTCGCCTTGGCGAAGCAGCGCGGGTTCGCGCTGCCTGCGGTCAACTGCTTGGGCAGCAATTCGATGAACGCAGTCATGGAAACCGCAGCAGCGCTGAACAGCCCGGTCGTGCTCCAGTTCTCCCACGCCGGCGCAGCCTTCCTTGCCGGCCACGGAGTTCACGCCGGCGCCGCAGACCGATCGGTGTTGGGCAGCATCGCGGGCGCATCTCACGTCCGTGCGCTGGCCAAGGCATACGGGGCTCGCGTCATGCTTCACACCGACCACGCAGCGCAGCCACTGCTCGGATGGGTCGACGGCCTTCTCGACGCCGGCGAAGCCCACTTCGAACAAACCGGTACCCCGCTCTTCAGCTCGCACATGCTGGATCTCTCCGAACTGCCACTGGAGCAGAATCTCGAGATTTGCGTCACCTATCTGACCCGGATGGCTCCCCTGGGAATGACACTCGAGATCGAACTCGGGATCACGGGCGGTGAGGAAGACGGCGTCGAGAACAGTGTTGTCGCCCCCGCCGACCTGTATTCCACGCCCGAGGAGGTGGCCTTTGCCTACGAGCAGCTGATACAGGTCAGCGATCGGTTCACCATTGCGGCCGCCTTCGGAAACGTCCACGGTGTGTACTCCCCCGGCAATGTCGTGCTCACACCGATGATCCTGCGTGACGCACAACACCACATTGCCGACAAGCATTCGACCGCTGACCCACGCCCGGTCGACTTCGTCTTCCATGGCGGGTCGGGATCGACATCGGAGGACATCGCCCAGGCCATTTCCTTCGGCGTGGTCAAGATGAACATCGACACCGATCTGCAATGGGCATTCTGGGATGGAGTGCGTTCATACAGCGTCCAGGCCGCGCCCTACTTGCAGGCCCAGATCGGCAATCCCGAGGGCCCTGACCGGCCCAACAAATCCCACTACGACCCAAAGGTGTGGCTCCGTCGAGGTGAGGAAGCGTTCATCGAACGCCTCCAACAGGCCTTCCACGAGCTCAACAATGTCGACACCTTGGACTAGTCGACATGTTGAACTAGTCGACACGTTGGACTCGTCGGCGGGTTGGACTCGTCGACACGATGAGGAGGACTGTAACGACAGCCGGCCGAGCGCGGCCGTTCGCTCGGTGAAACTTGCTCGTGCGAGTCAGCGCAACTGGCTCATGCGAAGGCGTACGTCGCCGAACCCCGGCTCGAGTCCGTCAATCTCGGAGAACAGCCGCTTGGCCCGCTTCAGATCTCCGCCACGCTCGTAGAGATCGGCAAGCGCATACCAACGTCGCAAGTGATGGAGTTTCGGCTTCCTCGGGGCTTTCGGCGCCGCCTCCAGAGCTCGAATAGCCTCCCGAAGCTTTCCTTGGTCGGCAAGCGCACCGGCGTAGACAATGCGGCCCTCTTCCACCAACTCGGCAGTCGGTGATGCCTCCCCGAGCGCCCGCCAGAGTTCCTCGACCTTCGAATACTCCCTTCGAGCCCTGTAGCAGTCGGCCAGCACCGGATACTGCTCGAACGAGGAAGTCGCCGACTCGAACCGCTCGAGCTCTCTGATCGCCTCTCGCCACTTCCCCTGGCGATAGTACGAGAGTCCGAGCAACTCGAGCACCTCCGGAACGCCGGGCGCGAGCTTCTCGATCGATTGCAGGAGCTTCTGGGACTCCCCGAAGCGCTCCCTATCGAAGGCCACCGCTGCGTCGATCAGCCGCCGGCGAAGCTTGCTTTCGGTGTCGCCGGCCAGACCGATGAATCGAACATCCGACACATCGACGGCGGGGCCTCCGCGATTTCGCTTCTTGGCACCCGTCCCCGGCCGCTGTTCACCGTCGGGCGAACCGCCGTCCCAGACGCGTTCCACCACCACCCGGTCCCGAACGACCGGCGGCGCCGGAATGCGTTTGCCTTCTGTATCTCGCCGAGCCATGGGGGCAGCGTACGTCCTGTCTTGTCTGGAGCCTTCGAGGGGGGCAAAAATACAACAAGCCCGCGGGCTGGAACTGAATCCAGCCGGCGGGCTTGCAATGTAGAAACCGGCGGCGACCTACTCTCCCAGGGCCTCTCGACCCAAGTACCATCGGCGCAGGAGGTCTTAACTTCCGTGTTCGGGAAGGGAACGGGTGTGACCCCTCCGCTA
>CALACD010000151.1 GCA_937890445.1 uncultured Acidimicrobiia bacterium
GCCGTCAGCACCAACCCGAGCCCGCCCGGTATCGACTCGAACGGCACCGTCAGCAGATCGGGCACGGCATCGCTGGTCGCGGCCGGTGAGGGAGCGGTCGGTGAGGGAGCGGTCGGTGAGGGAGCGGCCGGCGAGGGAGCGGTCGGTGGCGTCCCGGTCCGGGAGGGCGACGACCAACGCAGGACGACGCTGGCCGGCTGTCGGGGCGCCGACGCGGGATCGACCAGCAGCCCTGCGAACGCGACCGCCGGATGATCCTTGAGCCCCACTCCCATCGCTTCGTTGCCGAGACCGGCCGACAGCGTCAGGGCGGGAGATCGCAGGGCGCCACAGGCCAGCACGACATGACGAGCGGTCAGCCGTTCGGTCCTTCCCCCCGACGTCACCTCGACACCTCGTACGGTTCCACCACCGACCCGGCCCGATCCTCGGTCCACCACCAGGTCCGTCACCTCGACGTCGCCCCGCAGTTCCAGACCGTGGTCGAGGGGCAACAGCACCAGGTCGGCCACCGTGGCCCGCTTGCCGTCGGCCACCGCCAGATCAGCCTCGAGCAGGCCGTCGACGTCGAAGCCCATCGACGACGACCCTGACAGCGGACCCACGGCATCACCGAAGGCTCGGGCCAGTGGACCATGGGCAACGGTCTCGACCGGAGTCGCCGCGACCGTGGCCTCGAACGCTTCGATCAGCCCCGTGCCACCCCAGGCACGAACGTCGGATCGGTCGCCGGCCATGAGCAACATGCCGTTGACGGCACTCCCGCCACCGAGACCTCGACCCCGGAGGTCGGAGCCGGGCCAGGTCCAGCCCGGCTCGTCCAGGGCAGCGATGAGATCCAGGCCGAGCACGGCGGGCGGCGGATCGAGTGGGCCAGCCTCGAGCAGCACCACCGACAATCCGGCGTCGACCAGCCGCCGCGCCACCACACAGCCCGCCGCGCCGGCACCGACCACGATCACGTCAGGATCGGCCACCGAGATTGCTCAGTCGCCGACGACGAGCGGCGGAGGCGTGAACCGGGCACCCAGCACCGACGCGATCTCCTCGCATCGCGCCAACAGCGCCATGTCGCCCCAGCGAGGGCCGATGACCTGCATACCCACCGGCAGCGACACGCCATCGGGTTGGACCGCGGACCCGACCGGGAGCGCCACCGACGGGAGCAGAGGCATGGTGGCGATTCCGGCCCAGAACAAGATGTTGCGGTAGGGAACGTCGGCCCCGTTGACGCTCAGCGTGCGTTTGCCGTAGGCACGTTCGTGGTCATGGAGGAAGGCCGGCACCGGTTGCACCGGCGCCAACATCACGTCCACCTCGTCGAAGACGGCGGCCCATGCTGCCTGGGCCTGGGCCCGGAGCTCGTCGGCCAGCAGCCAGTCCCGATGAGGCAGGGTGCTGGTGCGGGCGAAGGCGAGCCGTACGTCGTCGGTGGGCTCGTAGTTGCCGGCCGCAGTCTCGACCAGATCCTTCCACAGCTCGTTGGCCAACCCCGTCGAGAGGGCCGAGTTGAGCAGCCGTTGGTAGACCTCGTGCAGTTGCTCGGACGCCATTGCCGGACGAATGTCGGTCCGAATCGTGGCCCCTTCGGCTTCGAGCCGAGCCGCGGCGTCCTCGATGACCGCCTTGACCGAGCCATCCACCGGCGAGACCGGATCGTCGGACCAGACACCAATACGCATGTCGGCGATGTCGGGGGGTTCGGGCAGGTACTGCAGCGAGGCTCCGGGCACGCCGCCGAACGCAGTCCCCGATGCCGCCAACACCTCGAGCAGCAACCGAAGATCGCCGCAGGATCGTCCCATCGGACCGAACACGCCGAGGTCGAGCACGCCCAGCGATCCCGGGGGCCCGGGGATGTGACCCCGGCCCGAGAGCAAGCCGTGACTGGTCTTGAGTCCGAAGACGCCGTTGAGGGCCGCTGGTTGACGGATCGAGTTGCCGATGTCGCTTCCCACCTCGGCAGTGGTGAACCCACAGGCGATGGCCGCGGCGGCACCGCCCGACGAGCCACCAGCGGTCCGGGCGAGATCCCACGGGTTGTTGGTCACGCCGTACACGTCGTTGTACGTCTGATGGTCTCCGGCGTACAACGGGACGTTGGTCTTGGCCCACACGATGGCACCGGCCCGTCGAAGCAGCCGAACCAGGTCGGCATCACGTTCGGGCACGTGGGCGGCCAATTCGGGTGCTCCGGCCGTGGTGACCAGGTCCAGGGTTTCGTAGCAGTCCTTGATGGTCATGGGAAGACCGTGGAGCGGTCCCCGTTTCCGGCCCGACACGAACAGGTCGTCGGCCGCCGTGGCCTCGGCTCGGGCCCGTTCCAGATCCTGGGCCACGACCGCGTTGACCAGGGGATTCCACCGCTCGATGTTGGCGATCATGGTGTCGAGAACCTCGACCGAGGACACCTCGCCTCGCTGGATTGCCTGGAGCACGATCAGGGTCGTATCACGGGAGAGATCAACAGCCATGGCCTGGAGGCTAGCGATCACGACTGACACCTGCGGGAAGTCGCGGGCCCTGTCGTCGGTTGAGGGTTCCATGTCACGCCGAACGAGTTCACTTCTCCTTGCACTGACGCTCGTGGCTGCAGCCTGCAGCGCATCGGACGACCAGCCGGCGGCCGAGCCACTCGCCACGTCGGATGCCGCCGACACGGACGGCACGGCCCAGGCAGACCGCACGGCCCAGGCAGACGGCACGGCCGGGACCGACGGCGACGCAACCACCATCGCCCAGCGGTGGCCCCGTCCCGAGGTACCGACGGGTCCGATGTCCGAGGAGCTGACCGAAGCCCTGTCCGAGGCCGTCGCCACCGCGGGAACCGGCATCGCCGAGGAAGTCTTCTCCGCCATTGCCGACAGCGGCGACCCTCGCGCGGCCTGGCTCGTCACCGACCTCCTCCGGTTCATCCCGGGGCCGACCAATGATCGTCTCATCGGCGTCTACGTCGATCTCACCGGGGCCGGGGTCGACCCGTTCGCGCCGTGGCCCGACGCCACCGACCAGTTGATCGCGTGGGACATCCCAGCGCCCGACGGCTATCTCGAACTGAAGCGGCAACTCTTCACCCTCGTCGAGCCGGACTGGGCCCCCTTCTTCGAGGGGGATACCGTCGACTGGCGCCACGTCAGCTGGGGCGGCGTCCTCATCGACGACCGGCCGCTCGGCGATCCCAACCCGTGCGTCGGCGGCTGCATCCCGGCTCTCGACGATCCGGGCCTGACCGATGCTGCCGGCGGCGACTGGTACCCCGACGATCGGGTGGTCTTCGGCGTTGTCGTCAACGGTGAGGCCCGCGCCTATCCGAAGAACATCATGGAGATCCACGAGATGGTCAACGACACCCTCGGTGGGAGAAGGATCGGCGTTCCCTACTGCACGCTGTGCGGGTCGGCCCAGGCCTACTACCTCGACGATGTCGAGGGTTTCGAGCCCGTACTGCGCACCTCGGGCCTGCTGATCCGGTCCAACAAGATGATGTACGACCTGTCGACCTTCTCGCTGGTCGACACGTTCACGGGACAGGCCAGTACGGGCCCCCTGGCCGAGGCCGGCGTGACGCTGGAGCAGGTCTCGGTCGTCACCTCGACGTGGGGAGCCTGGAAGGAAGCGCATCCCGACACCACCATCGTGGCATCCGATGGCGGCATCGGACGGACCTACAGCATGGACCCCCTGGGGGGCCGAGACGACGATGGGCCCATCTTCCCGATCGGTGACCCCGACCCCCGGCTACCCGTGCAGGAACCGGTCTTGGGGGTGGTGACCGACACCGGCGCCTTCGTTGCCGTCCCGGTCGAGGCAGCCCGAGCGGCCCTCGCCGCCGGCGACGAGATCACGATCGACAACCTGACGATCATCGCCGACGCCGGAGGGATCCGGGCGGTGCGACCCGATGGTTCCGACGCTGGAAGCCACCAGGCGTTCTGGTTCGCCTGGAGCCAGTTCCACCCCGACACGTCGATCTGGTCGGCCGAGTAGATGAAGCGGTGAGCCGTCCCGCTCGGGGTCAGCCGACGTGGGGAACGACGTCGGTCATGAAATGCTGCAACGCCTCGAGGCGTCCACTCGGGCCGCCCGGAGCGGTGATGTCGACCAGCACATGGTGGGTCCCGATGGCCGACCAGGCGGCGAGTGTCTCGATCATCTGCTCGGTCGAACCGGCAACCGAGACCGAGGGCTTCATGTTGCCGGCCGGGTCGAGATAGAGACGGATCGACAGCGTGACGTCCTCGACCGGCCGGCCGGCCTCGACGACCAATTCCTGGATCCGAGCCCACTCGGCCTCCACCGTAGCCAGCGGCTCGAAGGCGGCATGGAAACAGTCGCCGAACCGGGCGGTTCGACGAAAGGCGGCTTCGGAGGCCCCGCCGATCCACACCGGGATTCGTCCCTGAGGCGGTTTCGGCTCGAACTTGATCTCGGGGAACTGGTAGTAGATCCCGTCGTAGGAGGGAGTCGACTCGGTGAAGAGCTTCTCGAAGATCTCGAGCTGCTCATCGGCCCGCGCTCCCCGATGATCGAACGGCATCCCGAGGACCTCGAACTCCTCCTTCATCCAGCCGACGCCGGCGCCGAGAATGGCCCGACCTTCGGAAAGGACGTCGAGGGTTGCCATCAACTTCGCGGTCTGTATCGGAGGCCGGTAGCCCATGATCAGTACGGTCTGGCCCAGCTTCATGGTCTCGGTCACCGCCGCCACGAACAGCAGCGTCCCGATCGGATCGAGCCATGCCATGTCATTGGGCGCAGGAAACGAACCGTCCTCGGTGTAGGGGTACTTCGATTGGATGTCGTTGGGCCAGGCGATGTGGTCGCTGACCCATCCCGAGTGCACCCCGAGGCGTTCCGCCTCGACGCAGAATTCGACGAGAGCGCTCCGACTGGCGCCTCGACCCAACTGAGGAAGATGTACTCCGATGTCCATGGGTCGAACGTAGAGCGACCGAGGGGCGATCGCCAGTCCGAGACTCAGTTGGGGCGATCGAGCGAGAAGATGTCTCGGGTGGACGCGTAGTTGGTTCCGGCCAAGCGCCCGAGCGCATCGAGAGCGACCGGATCGATACGGGTGCCGTCGAGCACGCGATCATCGATGTGGAAGGCCACGACCTCACCGAAGGTCACGGCATGGGTCAGTGGTTCGCGGCCGAGCACGATCTCGTTGACCACCCGGCACTCGAGGACGGCCTTGGCCTCGGCGACTCCTGGAGCTGCCACCGTGCCGAAGTCCTTCGCGGTCAGGCCGGCCAGGCCGAACTCGTCGACCGAGGGGTCCACCTCGGCCGCGGTCTCGTTCATGGCGACCGAGAGATCGTGGTCGACCAGGTTGGCCGTGAACACCCCCGACGACCGAACGTTGGCCAGGCTGTCCTTGGCGTGCCCCTCGTTCATGCCGGTCGAGAAGACAAGGACCGGAGGATTGGTTGCGACCGCCTGGAAGAACGAATAGGGCGCCAGATTGGCGACGCCGTCCGGCCCATAGGTACCAATCCACCCGATGGGGCGGGGAACGACCAGACCGGTCGTCAGCTTGTAACAGTCCGCCGGGCTGAGATCGGCGACTTCGAACGTGGTCATGGAACGAGGCACGGCGTGATCCTACTGCCCTGCAACCCCACAGGCCTTCTACCTGTTTCGGGCGCTGCCGATGTTTTGCTACGTTGATCAGCGACGGAGGGCAGACGTGACAGACCGACCACTGCTCGATCTCGGGATCGAAGGAATCAACAACGCACGGCACATCGGGTCGGGAGGCGCGGCAGATGTCTACCAGGCTGAACAACCGCGTCTGGGGCGCACCGTCGCCGTCAAGATCCTACGGGCCAACACCTCGCCGGAGAACCGCGCCCGCTTCGAACGCGAGGCGCAGACGCTCGGCCGACTGAGCAACCATCCCGGCATCGTGACCTTGCACGAGGCAGGCCTGACCGCCATTGGTCAGCCGTTCCTGATGATGGAATTCTGCGCCGGCGGCACCCTGGCCGACCGGACCACCCGGGAGGGTCGCCTGCCGTGGGTCGATGCGTGTCGCATCGTGGCCGACGTGGCGACGGTCGTCGACGAGGCCCATCAGGCTGGAGTGCTCCATCGTGACCTCAAGCCGGCCAACATCCTGATCGATCGACTTCGAAGGTCGTTTCTTCAAGTCCAGGGGGCCACTCAATGTCGTGCGATCACCCCAGACCGGTCCCGCCATCCTGCAGGCCGGCACCTCGCCCGAGGGCAAGGCGTTCGCAGCACGACACGCCGACGCCATCTTCGCCATTCAGCCCCGAGCCACCGACGCCGCAGCGCTCTATGACGACATCCAGTCGCTGGTCTCGGACTTCGGACGTGAACCCGACCATTGCCGCCTGCTCTTCGGGATCCAGCCGATCATCGGACGCAGCGAGGCGCATGCTCGGGAGTTGGAGGCCGAGCACAACGGCCTGGTCCCGCTCGAAGCCGGTATGACCATCCTGTCGGCCCATCTCGACTTCGATTTGTCGACGCTCGACCCCGACGAAGCGATCGCAGACCGGACCGAACCCGAACTCCAACGGCTGCGCACCCGCTATCTCAGGCCCGATGGCTCGTCGATGACGGTCGCCGAGGTGGCACAGAAGCACGGCCAGAGCGTGGGGATCCCGCAGATGGTGGGCACACCTCAGTCGGTCACCGATCAACTCGAGGCCTTCATCGACGAGGCCGGTGGCGACGGCTTCATGCTGTCCCCCATCTCCTGCCCCGGGGCCATCGAGGACTTCGTCGAACTGATCGTTCCCGAACTTCAGCGCCGCGGCCGCTACCGATCCTGCTATCGGGGGTCGACCCAGCGGGATCATCTTCGCCAGAACGACTGAGCCGTCCGACTCGTCGATCTTGCGGCCGACTACGACCTCCAGCAGGATGTGACGAACGCCCTCTGCATTTTCGTCGAAAGGCCACCCCCTATGCCCCCAGCAACGCCCTCGGTACCCTTGCTTCCCGGACGACTCGGCGACCGTGCCATGGCCATCGGGGTCGATCCCCGGGCAGACCCTCGACTGGTGGCCGCAATGGCTCCACTGGGCATGGACGTCACGCCGCCACCGACTCCGGTCACTGCGGCGTCTCCGATCGAGGACATCCTCGCCCACTGTGTCGCGGCAGAGGCAGGCTTCGGGGCACTCGGCGGGATGATGGCGGCCAACACCCCACCGGTCACGGGAGTCACCTCGTCGACCGAAGTGATCACGGGGGTCGACGGCAACGACATCCGTCTCTACATTCACAAACCGGCCGACGCCGACGGTCCTCTGCCCTGCATCGTGCACACACACGGCGGGGGCATGGTCATCCTGGAGGCCAGCGGTCCGGGCTATGTGAGGTGGCGCGATGAACTGGCCGCCACCGGACTGGTCGTCGTCGGTGTCGAGTTCCGCAATGGGGCAGGAGTCCTCGGACCTCACCCCTTCCCGGCCGGTCTCGACGACTGCGCCAGCGGCGCTCAATGGGTCATCGCCAACAAGGAGACCTTGGGCGTTTCGTCCGTCATCATGTCGGGCGAGTCCGGCGGAGGAAATTTGTCGATTGCCACGGCGCTGAAAGCCAAGCAAGAGGGTTGGGTGAACGACATCGACGGTGTCTACGCCCAATGCCCGTACATCTCGGGTGCCTACGCCGACCCGCCGGCATCCTTGACGTCACTGTTCGAGAACGACGGCTACTTCCTGAGCGTCGAGAACATGGGAGCGCTGGCCCGGGCCTATGACCCCGACGGCGCCAACGCGACCAACCCGCTCGCCTGGCCCTTCCACGCCAGTTCATCGGATCTCGAAGGGTTACCCCCTCACGTCATCTCGGTCAACCAACTCGATCCGCTGCGGGACGAGGGTCTGGCCTATTTCCGCAAGCTGCTCGACGCCGGCGTCAGCGCCGTCAGCCGGACGGTGAACGGCACCTGCCACGCCGGCGACTGCATCTTCCTCGACGCCATCCCCGACGTCTACCGAGCGACAGTGCGCGACATCAAGAGCTTCGCCGATTCGCTCTGACCGGCCAGGATCGCTCCACCATCTGACAGCGCCGGCTTGCGCCGCGACCTCACACCCCCGCTCACACCCCCGGAACGGGACGGGTCGCGGCGCGGGCGTTGACGTACATGGCGTACAAGCTGGTGGTTCCGCAGATGTAGAGGCGATTTCGTTTCAGCCCACCGAATTCGACGTTGGCGACGACCTCCGGGATGCGAATCTTTCCCAGAAGCGTGCCGTCCGGAGCCAGGCAGTGGACGCCATCGCCGGCCGAGGCCCAGATGTTGCCCTCGTCATCGACCCGGAAGCCATCGAACACGCCTTCGGTACAGGTCGCCACGACCGACCCCTCACCGGCGATCGAATGTCCGTCGGGGGAAAGGCGATAGGACCGCAGGTCTGGTGGGCAGTTCTTCCCCAGATGGGAGATTCCCGTGTCACAGACGTAGAGCACGGATTCGTCGGGTGAGAAGGCCAGGCCGTTGGGCCGGACCATGTCGGTGACGACGGCCGTGATGTCGCCCCGCTGACCTGGAGCGCCCGGTGTGCCGATCCGGTAGACATGGGAACCGGACTGTTCCGACAAGGCCGCGTCACCCTCGTAGTCGGAGTCGATGCCATAGGTCGGATCGGTGAACCAGATGCTGCCGTCGGATTTGACCACGACATCGTTGGGTGAGTTGAGCCGATGCCCCTGATGGGCGTCGGCAAGCACTTCGCGCCGACCGTCGTGTCCGATGCGACTCACGGCGCGACCTCGATGCTCGCAGCTGACGACCCGCCCCTCGAGATCGAGGCAGTGACCGTTCTGGTTGCGGGCCGGTTGTTCGAAGACATGAACCGAATCGGTGAGCTCGCAGTAGCGCAGCGTTCGATCATTCGGGATGTCGGAGAAGACCAGCGAACGACTGGCCGGCACGTACACGGGTCCCTCGGTCCAGCGGCCACCGGTCCAGAGACGGTCGATGTGTGCATTGCCGATGACCAACCGGTAGAAGCGCTTGTCCATCACTTCGATTGCCGGGTCCAGCGCCATCACGACTTCCTAGCCGGATCCACGGCAGAAATCCCGTTCGATGTGTGTGCTGCGGTTGGTAACCTTCATCGGCAGCGCTAGGAACAGATCACGGAGAAGGTGCCCGCTTCGGGCATCTTGGGTACCCGACAGCGGGTCGGGAGAATCAGGAGACCATGGCGATCAAGACGTATTGGACGAGAACCTTCGTGGCCGTCGCCACCACCGTCATCCCGTTGGGCCTGGCCGCTCCGGCGTTGGCCCAAGCTGCGCCCAGTCCGTTGGTCCAGGTGGCCGATATCGCCATCGACTCGATCAACACCGGGAACGAGGGCGACGTCGTGCTGATCACCACGGTCGCCGTGCCGTCGGAATCCGTGGGGCGCACGTGTGAAGTCGTCGGCGAGACCGACAATCAGGAATCGGTGCACCCGGGCAACGATCTCCTCATCGTCTCCGGTGGACAGACGCTCGTGGTGCCGGACTTCGAGGACGCGGGCTACATCATCCACCGAACCATCGACATCGAAGCCGTCGGTGACACCATCGAGGTGTACATCCGGTTCGGCCCCGATGGTGTCTCGAGCGGAGGATTCCGGGTCTACATCGATTGCACCATTCCGCAGCCGGGCGAGTTCATTCCGGTGCCCAGCACCGTCGCTCCCCCTGTGCCCCCGGCAGCACCGACCACCGTGCCGACTGCACCGACTACCGTGCCGGTGGTGGCTCCTGCTCCCACCTCGGTGCCCGTGACCGACACCACTGCTGCGCCACCGGCGGGACCGATCGCTCCCGCGCCGGCACCGCCACCCGCGGGCCCGTCGCTACCGGTCACCGGAGCGTCGACCGCTCTCATCGCGCTCATCGGCGCCTTTCTCCTGGCTACCGGCATCGCCGTTTGGGACCTCGGCAAGTCCCACGACATCGCCGGTTTCGATCGCTGACGTCATCTGATCCGATCCTCGGGTGCGCCCGTCGACGACGGGTCGGGACCCGATGGCGGCCTCGGTCGAATCCTCGACCGAGTTGTGGAACAATGCCGAACGATGGTCACTACGCACGTCCCGGCTGATGGTGCCGCCGCCTTGCCCGACGCCCTCACCGAACCAACCCCACCGGCTCGACGCGATGCCGTACCCCTGGGCGATGCCGTGGTCCAGGGTGATGCCGTCAACGGACGGGCCTACACCGATCCGGCGATCTACGAGCGGGAGCTGACCAAGATCTTCTCCAACGGCTGGGTCTTCGTGGGCCACACCTCGGAGATCCCGGAATCCGGCGACTACGTGACCCGGCACCTCGGTCGCGACCCGGTGATCATGGTGCGCGACCGGGCCTCCGCCGTCCATGTCGTAGCCAACCGGTGTGCCCACCGCGGCGTCAGCCTGGTCCAGGGCCGAGCCGGAAACGTCGGCTCCTTCCATTGCATCTTCCACGGCTGGACCTACGGTCACGACGGCTCCCTGAAGGGCATGCCACAGCCGGGTGGCTTGTCCATCGATCGAGCCGACTGCGCGCTCGACCGACCGGGGCAGGTCGAGACCTACCGAGGGTTCGTCTTCGCCAACCAGAGCGGCACGGCCGGAGCCTTGGTCGAACACCTGGGACCCGGAGGTATCGAGCTGCTCGACTGGGTCTGCGACCTCTCTCCGACGGGCGAACTGGACCTTCGGGCCGGCTGGCTGGGCCAGGAGTCGGCATCG
>CALACD010000152.1 GCA_937890445.1 uncultured Acidimicrobiia bacterium
CTCCTGCTCGGGACCATCGATGGCAGTCAGATGAGGTCGGAGAAGACGAGGCAGTGCTCGCTCGTGAAGGACGAAGAGCCGATCCGTGGTCCGAGTGATGGCGACGTACAACAGACTCAGCCCGCGTCGCTCGTCGAGGAAGCGAGCCGGTTCGACCAGCACCACATGGTCGAATTCCAGCCCCTTGGCCTGCCAGGGCGTCAACCATTGGGTGCCCGGAACACTGGCGACAGGAGGTAGGTCTACGCCGATCACGGCCATTCGACCGCTCGCGTGTCGTCGCCGGTACTCGGTGATCCGCTCGGTGAGCCGGCGGTCGAGGTCGTGCACCAGTTCTGCGGTCGGTAGATGGCCGACGGCTCGAATCGGCTGGCTCGGTGTCAAACCCGGAGCCAACTCGGCCAACACCGCAGAGGCCACGGCGTTGACCTCTTCAGGGGACCGATAGTTGATCGTGAGCTCTCGATAGTCGAAGCCGGCCAGCGTCGGTGGCAACAACTCCGACCAGGTCGTCGCGTCTCCGCGCGATCTCTGCGCCAGGTCACCGACGATCGTCATCGATCCTCGTTGGGCCCGACGAGCAACCATCCGCCACTGCATCGGGGTCAGATCCTGGGCCTCGTCGACGATGACGTGGCCGAAGCGCCACGATCGTCGTCCAACGGCCTGCTCGGCCACGGTGTCGAGACGCGAGGCCATGGCGTCGAGTTGTTCCAGGTCGAGCTCGGCGATGGGGGTCCCGTCGCTCTCGAAGACCAGGCCGTCGATCGGATCCAACCCGACCACACGATCCTCTGCCGCACCGGATCCCGACATGCCCTCACCGGTGGCGAAGCCTTCGGGGGAGAGGTCGCTCATCACAGGTCCTCCGGAGGCCGGAAGCCGTCGATCTGTTCGAAGTACCGCCGTTCGTTGGCAGCGAGGTCGTCCAGCGGCAGTAGATCGTCATCGAACAGATCGTCGAGCTCATCGTCGTCGTCGATATCGGTGGTGGGCTCGTCCTCGGCCAGTTCGAACTCGTCCGCTTCGTCGCGTTCGATGTCTCGCTGGTCGACCTGCCGCAGGCCTCGGCCTCCCATCAGGTGGAACAACTCGTCGAGGAGGGGAATGTCGTCCTCGCTCCATCGAATGGTGGCCAGATCGCTTTCCGACGTGCGTTTACGATGCAGCCGACGAACCTCGAAACTGTGCAGGGACGTACCTCTTGCCGCAGATCGGAGCAGGGCGAGTGAGCCGAGCAGATCGTTGAGCGCCTGCTCCGGAGTGAGCGTCGGCCAGTGCCGGAGCACGAAGCGCTCCACGTCTCGAGATCGGGAGAAGGTCTCGGTCGCGTCCTCGAGGTTGTTGAACGATGGATCGAACACCTCGGCCGACAGGGCATCGATGACGCCATCTCGAAAGGCGCGAGCTCCTTCGTTGTGGGTCTGGTACACCGTGGCCCGATCGAAGATGCCTTCCAGTTTCGTTCGGCTCAGGACGACTCGACCCGACCCGTAGAACAGCCGAAGGTCCTCCGTGGGTCGCCGCTGTCGGTCGGCGACGGCGTTGGCCAGGAGATCGGCCATGACAGCCTTTCCTTTGGTCTCGGCCACGTCCGGGTCGTCGGTGAGTCCGAGCAGCACGCCGGGAAACAGCTTGGCCGCGGTGACCGACACCACCCCGGTCTCGCCGAGTGACGGGAGAACGCTGCGGATGTAGCCGAGGAACTCTGCGGTCGGGCCGACGACGAGCACGCCCGTGTCGCTGAGACGGGCCCGTTCGTCATAGAGCAGGTACGCGGCCCGGTGCAGTGCGACCACGGTCTTGCCCGTTCCCGGTCCACCCTGGACCACCAGGGCTCCGGTGCTGGGGGCACGAATGACTGCATCCTGCTCGGCCTGGATGGTTGCCACCACCGACCGCATCTGCTCCTCGGTGGGGGCGGACACCGTGGCCAGCAACGCGGCCTCGCCCCGCAGGTTGCCGCCGGCGTGCAGGGTCGAGAGGTCGAAGACCTCGTCGGAGTAGCTCTCGAGCTGGGCGCTGGTGGCCGTGACCCCATCGCCGTACAGGAGCTGTCGACGTCGGAGCGCACCGAGGTTGTCCAGCGGTGTCGCCCGGTAGAAGGGCACCGCAGCATCGGCCCTCCAGTCGACCAGCAGGGTCTCTTCGCCGTCGATCACGCTGAGTCGACCCACGTTGAGGTCGGAACCGTCGCTCATGGTCGTGTAGCCGAACGCGAGCGCCGCCCCCATCGATTCCAGTTCGCTGACTCGGCGGACCGCGTTCATGGCCTGAACCGACAATTGCCGGACCAGGGCTGCGTCGGCGGCCGCATCGGCCTCGGCATCTTCGTCGAAGAAGTCCCGGATGCCGTCCTCGGTCGCATCGACAGCATCGGCGGCCAGGCTCTCGGCGGTGCGTCGGGCCCGGGCCAGATGGCCGGCGTGGACTTCCTGGATGCGCCGGAGTCGATTCCGCTCGGCTGCCAACTCGCGGTCCATCCCAGGATCGCGTGAGCGATCCCGGGCATCCGGGGAGGGAGCGGCAGACACGTCTTCGGTACCTAGGCGGTGCAGGGAGCGATGACGCGCTCACCGAACGTGCGGCAAGCTTCGCCGATGTCGGGCCGGAGGAAGGAGAACGCCGGGAACACGAGACGGTCGACACCGAGGTCGGCCATTTCCTGGACCGCGGCGACCGGGTCGTCACCGCTGACGGAGGGACCGCCGGTGGTGAGTTCGATGGTGGACGGATCCCGTCCCGCGTCGGCTGCGGTCTGGCGAACGATGTCGAAGAGTTCGCTCAGCTGTTGACGGTCGCTGTTGCCGGGG
>CALACD010000153.1 GCA_937890445.1 uncultured Acidimicrobiia bacterium
CGGGCGATCTTCTCCGATGCGTCAGGATCGTCGCTCACGGCGATGGTCGGCGTCACTCCATGACGATTCCGCAACAGGGACGCAATCTGTTGGGCGTGTTCCTGGTCCATCGCAATCACCAGACCACCGGCGTCGGGATGCTGCTGGCGCAGCTTCATCAGCTGGGCGTTGGCATGTCCCACGACGGAGGGCAACCAGTCTCCATCGAGACTCAACGCCGCCCGCAACCGCTGGTTCGCCAAGGTCCGCGTCAGCGGGTCCTCGAACGACGCCGACACCTGACTGCCGTCGGGGGCCATCCATTCCATCTGCCCACCGAACCGAGGGAAGAACACGGGTCGGACCACCCGCCCATCGGCCAATGCCTCGCCGTATCCGTACTCGATGTCGGGGACCACCTGATCGGCCTCGTACAGCACGAAGGGGATGGCTCGTGTGTCACTACGGAATGGCGTACCGGACAAGGCCAGGCGCCGGGCCGCCGGGGTGAAGGCCTGGCGCACCCCTTCGCCCCAGGACCGTTCGTCACCGGCGTGATGGATCTCGTCCAGGATCACGAAACCGCCCCGAGCGAGATCGACGAAGGCCTTGGCCGAGGTGCCGACCTGTTGGTAGGTCGTGACGACACCGTGCATGTCCTGGGGGAGCCCATCGGCCGGTGACCAGTCGCTCTCCAGCATGAGACCGAAGCGTTCGGCGGCCTCGGCCCACTGTTCCTTGAGATGACGGGTCGGGGCGACGATGACCAGGCGGCCACCGTCGAGTTGGGGCAACGTGACTCGGGCCGCGGTGAGCGCGAAGGTCGTCTTGCCGGCTCCGGGAGTGGCCACGGCGAGAAAATCGGGACGCTGGCTCTGCTCGTAGCAGTCGAGGGCTCGGCGCTGCCAGGGTCGGAGTCGAAGCGTGGACGGGGCCATCAGGACCCGCCATTCTGGCGTGTCGAACGACGAGGCAAACACCGCGCGCTCGATTGCGCGAAAAGATGACCCGCTGCGACCACCGAGAGGTGGCAGACTGGCCCCGACTCGCTGGATCAGAAAGGTCGAGGCTCTGACCGGACAACAACCAAGAATGGGTCCACCCTCCTTCCCAGCTTCGGCGCCGAGCGCTCCCCCTCTGCCCGCGACCCAAGCGCCGGCGCCAGCCCCGACCGCGACAGGGCTACCGATTGCCGCACTCGGGGCCCCCTCGTCCTCCGCTCTGGTGAGCGCCAGACATGTTGCCAAACGGTACGGAAGCTACACCGCCGTGTCCGACGTGTCGTTCGACATCCAGCCCGGCGTCACGGGTCTGTTGGGAGCCAACGGGGCGGGAAAGACCACCATGCTGGGGATGATCATCGGACTCCATCCCATCGACAGCGGGGCATTGACCGTCCTCGGTCAGGATCCCTGGAACGCTGGGGCCGACGTTCGAGAGCGCCTCGGCTACGCGCCCGAGCATCACACGCTTCCCCCCGACCTCGGCGCCAACGATTTCGTCCGCCACATCGCGGAACTCCATGGCCTTCCCAAGGACGAGGCAACGACGCGGGCCAGCGATGCGCTGTGGCTGGTTGGGCTCGGTGAGGAGCGTTTTCGACCGATGGGAACCATGTCCACCGGTCAACGGCAGCGGGTGAAGCTGGCTCAGGCCATCGCCCACGATCCCCAACTGATCCTCCTCGACGAGCCAACGGACGGTCTCGATCCGCTGCAGCGTGATTCCATGCTCGATCTGATCCGCCACATCGCCACCGAGTTCGGGATTCACGTGATCCTGTCGTCGCATCTCCTCGACGAGGTCGAACGAATCTGCGACGGCGCCGTCATCATCGGAGACGGCGTGACCCTGGCCGCCGGCTCCCTCGATGAGCTGCGCGGATCGGGCACGATCGGCATCACCTTGGAGATCGACGGCGACGACACACAACTGCACGCAGTCGTGCGCTATCTCAATGATCGGGGGCTGGCGGTGACCTTCGATCGGCGACGGATCACGGTCGAGGGCGACGACGAACGGGTCTTCGATCTGGCTCGCGACGCCTGCGCAGCGGTCGGGGCCGGGATCGTGCGCTTGAACAAGCGACGACTCAGTCTCGAAGACGTCTTCATCGAACGGATGGGAGGATGAGCGACACCGCCCAGATCTACGACCAGGGCTATCGACGCTACGAGGGCGAACGAACCGGCCTGACCGGGGCTGTCCGAACACTGATCACCCACAGCATTCGCCATGCTCTCGGGATCGGCCGCTCGGCCAAGTTCAAGACGATTCCCGTCCTGGTCATCATCTTCGCCTACCTCCCCGCTGTCGCCTTCGTCGGTCTGGCCGCGCTCCTGCCCGAGGACCTGGTCGCCGAAGGGGTGTTGCCAACCTACGCTGGCTACTACTCCTACGTGGTCGGGGCGATCTATCTGTTCGCAGCGTTCGTGGCGCCTCTCCTGCTGTGCACCGACCGAAGAACCGGCATGCTCGGGGTGTACCTGGCTTCGCCGCTCAACCGGGTCACCTATCTGCTCGGCAAGGCCCTGGCCACACTGATCTTGCTCCTGATCGTCACCCTCGGTCCCCCGCTGTTGATGCTGGTGGCGTTCTCGCTGGAATCGGTGGGACCTGCCGGGTTCATCGAGTGGATTCGGGTCTTCCTCCAGATCGTGGTGTCTTCCCTGGTCATCGGCCTGCTCTTCTCCTCCGTCTCGCTGGCGGTTGCAGCCGCAACCGACCGATGGGTCGTGGCAACGGCGGCCGCCGTTCTGATCATGCCGGGTTCGGCCATCCTGACCGATGCCCTGGTCTACGGGGCGGGCCTGACCGACACCCTCCACCTGCTGAACATCCCGAACATGCCCCGAGAGCTGATCTATCGGATCCATGACGAAGCTCGAGCGGGATCCGGATCGCCGTTGGGGGATGCGTCGTTGTGGACCGAACGCGAAGTCTCGACCTGGTCGCTGTGGGCAAGTTGGTGTGTGTACATGACGGCCACCATCGGATTCATCTGGTTCCGCTACCGAAAGCTCCTGGTCCGACGATGAGCGACCTCCCCCCACCTGCCGCCCCCCAGGCGTGGCCGCCCCCTGACGCCACGATCGTCGCCTACGACGTATCCCGCTCCTTCGGTGCCCTGGTCGCGGTCAGCAACATCTCGGTCGCCGTCCGGCCCGGTGTCACTGCGCTCCTCGGTCCCAATGGCGCCGGCAAATCCACCCTCCTTCGGATGCTGTCGGGCCAGATCGCCCCCATGAGCGGACAGGTCTGGGTGGCAGGTGGCGACCCCCGTACCGACGCGGCGGCCCGGGGGCGCATCGGTCTGGTTCCCCAGCAAGACGGGGTGTTCGAACGGGAGCGTGGCATCGACGTGGTCCGACTGTCTGCAGTCCTCAGCAACCTCGATGACGTCGATGCCCGGGCTCGATGGGCCCTCGATCTGGTGGAGCTCGATCCCGACATCGAGCGCCCCATGGGTAGCTATTCCAAGGGCATGCGACAGCGGGTCAAGATCGCACAGGCACTGGTGCACGATCCCGTCGTGATCATGCTCGACGAGCCCCTCAACGGCCTCGATCCCAAACAGCGTCGTCAGATGATCAATCTGTTCCATCGATTGGGTGAGATGGGCAAGACGGTGCTGGTGTCCAGTCACGTGTTGGAAGAGGTCGAACGTTTCGGCTCCCACGTCATCGTGATCGCGCGCGGCCGATTGGCGGCCCAGGGCGACTTCCGGGCCATTCGATCCCTCATGGACAATCAGCCGCTCCGGATTCGCGTCGTTGCCGAGAAGGCCAACCAGCTGGCAGCCACCCTGGTGAACTCGGGATCGCTGGTCGGTTGTCGAGTCGAGTCACCGACCCAGGTCGAGGTGACCACCAACGATGTACGTCGTTTCCGCCGGGAATTGGTTGCTGCCAGCAGCAGCCAACATCTCCGGCTGGAGGAAGTGACGCCGCTCGATGACGATCTCGAGAGTGTCTTTCGCTACCTGGTCGGGGGTCAGGAGTGACCAGGTTGCTGGCGCTCTATCGCCTGTTCCTGCGACGCCAGGTCACCACCGGCCGGCTGTTGCTGTTCGGCGGCTTCGGGCTTCTCGGGCTCGCCGTCGGCCTCGCCATCAATCGTTCGGCGAACGCCGGCGATGCCTCCGAAGCAGGTGTCGGATTCGTCTATGGATTCGGCATCAGCCTGATGGTGCCCGTGATCGCACTGGTCCTCTCCAGCTCGAGCCTGGGGGAACTGATCGAGGACGAGACGCTCGTGTACCTCTGGCATCGACCGGCCCCTCGCTGGATGTTGGCATCTGCAGCCTGGATGGCCTCGGCCACCATTGCGCTGCCCTTCACCGTCCTCCCGCTCACGGCATCTGCCGCCTTGGCCTCGGGAGGCGACCAGGAGGTGATCTGGGCCAGCCTGGCAGCTACCACCCTGGCCGGAATCGGCTACTCGGGCCTCTTCGTTCTCCTCGGACTGCTCTTCCGCAAGTCACTGATCTGGGGCCTCATCTACCTGGTGGTGTGGGAACTGTTCGTCTCGAAAGCGGGAGACGGCGCGGCTCGTCTCTCCATCAACACCTACCCATCATCGGTGTTGTCCCGTCTGACCGGCTTCGAACTGCCGCTGGCGGACCGGGCCATGGCCGCCGGTGTGATCGTGCCCGTCGTGGTCGCGATCGCCGCCGTGGTCGTTGCGTCCTGGCGGCTCGACCGAATCGACGTTGCCTGAGGTCGATCTCTGGGCACACTGCTGCGTGCGACTGCGGAGCCCCTACGACTCAGAGATCGGCCGACTGGCCATTCCCGCCCTGGGCACCCTGATCGCCGAGCCGCTCTATGTGCTCGTCGATACCGCCATCGTGGGACATCTGGGCACGACCGAACTGGCCGGTTTGGCGCTCGCCGCCACCGTGCTGTTGACCGTTCATGCCCTGCTCATCTTCCTGGCCTATGGCACCACGGCCTCCGTCTCCCGGCTGATCGGCGCCGAGAAGTTCGATCGGGCCGCCCATCGATCGGTGCAAGCCCTCTGGCTGGCCGCCGTTCTCGGAACCGTCGTCGTGGCCGCTCTGATCGTGGCCGCCGATCCGCTGCTGCGTCTCCTCGGAGGCAAGGGCGAGGTGTTCGACGCCGCTCGTCTCTATCTCACCGTCAGCCTGCTGGGCTTTCCCTTCATGCTGCTGTTACTCGCGGCCAGCGGATCGTTCCATGGACGCCAGAACACCCGGCTTCCGTTGATCATCGCTGTCACGGGGGCCGTGTTGAACCTCGTGATCGAACTCGTCCTCATCTTCGGCCTCGGGTACGGACTGGGGGCCAGCGCGCTCGCCACCGTCATCGCCCAGGTCCTGACCGGCACCGCCGGCCTCATCCTGGTCCTACGATGGGCTCGGCAGGTCGGCGCAACACTCGGCCCCGACTCCACCGAGATGAAGGATCTTCTCCGGGCCGGTGGTGCGCTGGTGGTTCGCACTGCAGCGCTGCGGGGATCGTTCACCCTGTCGGTGGCTGTCTCGTCCCGCATGGGGGTCGTCGAGGTCGCCGCTCACCAGGTTGCCCTGCAGGTCTGGAGCCTTCTGGCCCTGGCCCTGGACTCGGTGGCCATCGCCGGCCAGGCTCTGACCGGCCGATTCCTGGGAGCCCGTGACGCCCTTCGCGCTCGGGGCGCGGCGACCCGGATGATCGAGATCGATGTCGCCCTCGGCGTCGGACTGGGCCTGGTGCTGCTCGCGTTGCGTGGCCCACTGGCCAGCGTGTTCAGCAACGATCCGGCCGTGGTGACCCTGACCAGCTTCATCCTGATTCACGCTGCGGTCCAGCAGCCCGTCGGCGGGTTGGTGTTCGCGTTGGACGGCATCCTGATCGGGGCTGGTGACCTGGCCTACATGGCTCGATCCATGGTGGTGGCGGCCGCCGTCTTCGCAACACTCGCCTCGGTCATCGTGGTGCAGGACCTGGGCATGGGTTGGCTGTGGGCCGCGTTGTTCGTCTTCATGGTCGTGCGAGGAGCAACGCTCTGGCGGCGCTGGCGCGGCTCGGCCTGGCTGGTACTCGGCGCCTGAGATCGGGAGGGGTCTCGATCACGGCGATCTGCTCGTCAGCATCGTCCCTCGGCTCGGGCCAAGGGCTCCAGGACGACCGGTGCCGCTCTGGCCGCGACCACGGACGCAACTGCCTCGCTTGCTCCCACCTCGGTTGCTCCCACCTCGACCCCGGTCGCACCGGCCCGATCGGAGAGGCCGCCAACGTCGGCCAGGAGTCGCGTCAGTTCTGCATCGAGGCGGGCTCGGGCCGCAAGGGCATCATTCAGGGCATCGTCGGCGTCCGACCGAGCCGATTCCCATCCCCACCCGATGACGACGGCGGATCGAGCCGCCAGGCCGGGAGCGACCACGGCGACGACCACCGGATCGAGCTCTCGACCCAGCCACAGGGCCCGACAGATGACGTCGACACGGTCGGGTCGTCCGCAACGACGCTCCTCTTGACGGGCCTGTTCAGCCGCGACGAGCACGAGCTCCAACCGATCGAACTCGGTGCCGTTCGAGACACCCGCGGACCGCAGACCTTCACAGGCAGGCGCCGTCCGATCCCTCGGCATCGTCGTGCACGCCGACATCATCTGCGTCGCCCACACCACACCGACGACCCAACCACGATGACAACGCATGGGGTCCCCTCTCCGACTCACGAAAGCGATTCTCGAGGGGAAGCTCGTCGCCGGTCAGGGTACCCAGAGAATAGCGCTGACGCCTACGATCCTGGGGCCGTCGGGACCGGCCTCGACGAACAAAACCGTGGTGCGGAAGGGAGTCTCGTCGTCGTTGCGTTGGATACTGATGCTCCGGGCCGAACCAAAGGCCGCATCGGCAGCATCGTCGTCGATCGTGTACGGAGACAACGACCCATCGAGTTGGTAGCGCACGGCTGGACTCTTCGGGTCGGGTAGCTCAAGGAAGGACAGGATCGAACTGGTCGTCGTCGGTTCGAACGCCGGCGGCAGGTTCCAGACATGAGGGGTCTCCCAGAAGGCTGCACTCTGGAGGTCGGCGGCGGCGAAAGCGGTCATGGCGCCGATCCAGCCCACGGGAAGCTCGCGATCCGTCGCCCACGGCAGAGCTTGGAGCGCCGGGATGTCCCCCCGAAAGCCCGCGTCGGCAAAGGCCTGGCCAAGAGCGAGCAACTCGGCATCGGTCACGGTCGCAACGGGGCTGCCGACGCCGGCCTCGGGTTCCAGGAAGGCACGATTCACCCAGCCTTCGCATCGTCCGTCGAGCAGGTCGACATGGATCTCCCACCACACCTGACCATCGATGAG
>CALACD010000154.1 GCA_937890445.1 uncultured Acidimicrobiia bacterium
GTATTCAGCTTGGGAAGCTGATGTTCTACCATTGAACTACACCCGCAGTTCTCGGGAGCGTAGCGGCTCTCGTCGGGTCTCGACCAACGTCAGCCTCGGCGACTGCGCTTTGCCTCGTACATGTTTGCGTCCGCTGATTCCAGCAATGGCTCGACCGAGCTCCATTCTGCTGCTCCAGCCACGCCGATGCTGATACCGACGTTGACCAGGTGGCCGAACGGCAGGAACGGGCTCTCCATTGCAGTCTGGATTCTCTCCGCGACACGTTCCGCTCCGCTGAGGTCACAGTTCGACAGAATGACCACGAACTCGTCACCTCCCAACCGGGCCAGCAGGTCATCACTGTGGACACACCGCTGGAGTCGGGTGGCGACGTCCTGGAGCACCAGGTCACCGGCCGCATGCCCGAGTTGGTCGTTGACCTGTTTGAATCCGTCGAGATCGCAGAACAGCACGGCCAGCGGTTCCGGTGCTGCCGACAGCGACAGGCGATGAATGCGTTGCATGAGTGTCGCCCGGTTGAGCAGCCCGGTGAGCGTGTCGATCTCGGCCAGCTGGCGTAGCGCTGCCTCGGTTCGCCGAAGCGCCGTGACGTCGACGCCGCTGACCAGTACACCATCGACCGTCTCGTCCTGTCGAAGGTCGCTGATCGTCAAACTCAGTCGGACCGTCGAGTCCCGAGTCGTCAGGAAGTCGGCCTCTGCGACTGCCTGTCCACTGAGCGGCCCCAGCTTGTTGAGGAGGTCCTCGATCGTTTCCCGATCGTGGGCCGCGACGAACGAAGTCAACCTCGTGCCCACCGTGCCGCGCAGATCACGATGGAGTAGCCGAGTCATCTCGGTGCTGGCGCTGCGCACGCAGAAGTCCCGATCGAGAAGAATGAGTACGGCGCTCGAGTGGTGGACCAGGGCCCGCAGCAACACGGGGTCTCCACCGTCCATGGCTGTTCGATGCCGATCGGACACGTTACGGGCGACCAGCACGATCCTTCGCTCCCCGTCGGTCACGATGGCGCGGCCGCGGAGCTCGATCGGGATCCAATGGCCGTTTCCGTGCCGCACCCGCAGGGCCAACAAGAGACCCGATGTCCCGGCCTCTCGATCGGCCATGGAAGCAAAGGCGCTCAGCGCCACGTCGATGTCATCCGGATGAACGGCTTCGAGAACGTTGTGCCCACGCCACCGGGAAACGTCATGACCGAGCTGGTCCTCGGCTGCGGGGTTGGCCCATTCCACCGTTCCCATGCAGTCGACCAGCAAGACAGGATCGGGTAGGCCGTCGAGCACGAGCTCGTGGGAGACAGGATCGGGAACCACGACCCAGAATCGACCATCGTCTCCTCAGTATGACGTAGGCCTCATGGACTAGCGCGATGAGCCGACAGTCACGGTGTGCGTCCACGTTCTCGAGCCGTCGTTCCTGTTGCGTCGATCCTTCTCCTCCTGGTGGTCGGGTGTTCGCCCACACCTCCTGACGACGTTGCCGTGACTTTCCCGGTCACCTCGACGCCCCAGGCTGGAGAAGGGCGGTCCACTGTGCCCGAAAGTTTGGCATTCGGGGATGACCACCGATCGCCGTTGACCGGCTCCGTCGGCGCCCAGGAGTCTCCGTCGACGTCTTCGCTCACGACGGTGCCCGCAGGGATTTCGGGTGATGGAACACCAGCGACCACGGTTCCCGGGGTCCCTCGAGTCAACCCCGACGGACCGTATTCCGGATTCCTCGGCACCATCGGGATCGATGACGAGCTCTTCGGAGCGCCGGCCGCAGCTCCCGTGGCGGAACCTGGCACTGCTCCCCTGACCGGCCTTCCCGGGACGGTCAGCTCCGGTCCCGCCGTCGTCGTCAAGGTCGACAACAGTTCAAAGGCGCGCCCACAGCTGGGTCTCAACGCAGCCGACATCGTCGTCGAGGAACAGGTCGAAGGGGGTATCACCCGGCTGGCCGCCATCTTCCACACCCAGACGTCAGTGGTCGGGCCGGTGCGATCGGGACGAACGACCGACATCTCCTTCATCAACGCCCTGGGTGGCCCGGCGCTCGTCTACTCCGGAGCAAACGACGTGATCGATGCCCTCCTCCTTCGTCAGACGACCGTGCAGAACTACAGCGCAGCCCGATCGTCCGGCTACTGGCGTGATCGCAGTCGGCGAGCCCCCAGCAACTTGTTCACCGACACCGCCAGCTTCGACGGATCCGGCTCGGCTCCACCGGCCCAGTTTGCCTACCGGGCGACCGGCTCGGCCCCGGTCAACCCAGCCATCGATGCGACGGCGGTGGCGGTCACCTTCCCCTCGACATCCGTACGATGGCGCTGGGACGGCTCGTCATGGT
>CALACD010000155.1 GCA_937890445.1 uncultured Acidimicrobiia bacterium
CACCTCGTCCCCACACCTCGTCGACGCCATCGGCGTTGGGCACCAGCTCACCGCCGAAGGGATCCCGATCCCAGCCGTCGGGTGACACCGGCACCACATCGGTATGACCCATCAAGCACAGGGCAGGTGCCGATGGATCGGTTCCGGGCCAGCGGGCCACGAGTGAGGTGCGGCCGGGGAGCGTTTCGAAGGTCTGGAAGTCGACGCCGGTCCCTTCCAGTTCATCTCGCAAGAGGCGCGCCGAAACGTCCTCGTTCCCCGACTCGGGAGTTCCATCGTTGACACATTGATTGCGTATCAGCGCTTGGAGCAGTTCAACGGACTCGTTGGTCAGGCGATCGATCGTGGTCGGGTCGGTCATGACCCCACCATAGATCGCTGCCGAGGGTCAGCGAGAAGCGAGGGCCTCGATGAGTTGCGGCATCACCTTGTGGACGTCGCCGACAATGCCGAGATCGGCGATCCCGAAGATCGGGGCCTCCGGATCCTTGTTGATGGCGATGATGTTCTTGGAGCCCTTCATGCCGACGAGATGCTGGGTCGCACCCGAGATGCCGCACGCAATGTACAGATCGGGTTTGACCACTTTGCCGGTCTGGCCCACCTGTTGGGAGTAAGGAACCCACCCGGCATCGACGATGGCTCGTGATGCTCCTGCAGCGCCACCGAGTGCCTTGGCCAAGGTCGCCACCATGTCGAACTTCTCGGCCTCGCCGAGTCCTCGGCCGCCGGAGACCACGATCGCTGCTTCGTCGAGCTTCGGCCCGTCGGACTCCTCGGTGAAACGCTCGACCACTTCGGCTCCACCCGCCGACCCGAGGTCGGGCACGTCGAGGTCCTCGGTCCCGGCCTCGGCACCACCGGCCGACTCCGCAGCGAAGGACTTTGGGCGGATCAGCGCCAAATAGGGGCCTTCCCCCGTGAACTTCGTCCTGACGTCGACAGCACCGCCGAAGACCGTCGCGGTCGCTACCAGAGTGTCGTCATCGACCTCGATGCCCACGCAGTTGGAGATCACGGTGCGATCCAACTTGACCGAGAGCCGAGCCGCGATGTCGCGTCCGTCGTAGGTCGTTCCGAACAGGATGGCATCGGGGCCGTCGCCGGCCTCGACCACGGCGGCCAGCGCAGCAGCAACCGGCACACCGTGCAGATTGTCATCGACACCGATGCCGTAGACGGTCTCGGCTCCGTAGGCGCCGACGGTCTCGGCGATGTCGTCGGCGTCGCCGACGTAGAAACACGCAACCGTGTCCGCCATGGTGCGGGCCTTGGTCAGTAGCTCCAGGGTGTTCGAGGAGACCTCGCCGTCGATGGCTTCGGCGTGTACCCAAATGGTGTCAAGCGTCATGATGCTCCTCAGATGACTTTCATGTTCTCGAGGTAGGCCACGATCTTCGTGAACGCCTCGCCATCGTCTTCGATGACCTCGCCGGCCTGACGCTTCGGCGCGTCGGTGACCTCGATGATCTCCTGTCCGGCCCCGGCCCAGCCGACCTGGGACGCATCGAAGCCGAGATCGGCCGCCGACTTCTCCTCGACCGGCTTGTTCTTGGCCGCCATGATCCCCTTGAACGAGGGATAGCGAGGTTCCACGACGCCAGCGGTGACGCTGACCACCGCCGGCAGCGGGCAGGTGACGTCGTCGTAGCCACCGTCGGTCTGGCGCTGCACCTTGATGCTCGAGCCGTCGACTTCGATCGACTTGGCTGCGGTCACCGAGGGCAGGTCGAGCACGCCGGCGATCTGCTCGGGCACGACGCCCGTGTACCCGTCGGAACTCTCCGAACCGGCGATGATCAGGTCCGCACCCTGGTCCTTCACCGCAGTAGCCAGAAGCTTTGCCGTCGTCAGCGCATCGCTGCCGACCAGTTCGGGATCGCTGATCAGGATGGCGGACGCTGCTCCCATTGCCAGCGCGGTGGCGAGCCCGGAACGTTCGCCGTTGGGCGCCATGGAGACGAGGATCACCTCACCCTCGCCGGCGGCATCGACCAACTGCAGCGCCATTTCGACGCCATAGCTGTCGGACTCGTCAAGGATGAGTTTCACATCCCGCTTGAGTGTTCGGGTTTCAGGATCCAGGGCGCCAGGATCGGCGGGGTCCGGGATCTGCTTGACACAGACGACAACCTTCATGGCGGCACATAGTACGGCCGATCGGGGACACCGGCCAACCCCGAACCGATAGGCCATTGTTCACACGCTGCCCGGCCGTTCATGCTGCCCGCCTGTACCTACCTGCCCGGGCCTGGCGCACCGCGTCGTTGCCGCCCGTGCTTGCCGCCGACCGACCCACCATCGCGGCGCCTCACCGGCGGAGGGAGCCGTAGCGACCCATCACCACGCCACCTCACCGGATCGGGGACACTGACGTCGTGCGACTGGCCCTCCTCGTCAATCCCGCTGCGTCATCGGTGTCGAGTCGCAGTCGCGTGGTGATCCAGAAGGCACTGTCGGACCGCCATGACCTGATCGTCCACGAGACATCTCGGCGAGGCCATGCCACTCGGCTGGCTCATCGGGCGATGAAGGACGGTGCCGAGATCGTGATCACCCTCGGTGGCGATGGAACCGTGAACGAGGCCGCAAACGGGTTGATGGGTTCCGACACCGCACTCATGCCGTTGCCCGGCGGTTCGACGAACGTCTTCGCCCGGGCCATCGGCTACCCGAACAACGCCGTGGCCACGACCCGCCTTCTCCTCGAGACGTTGGAACAGCCGACTTTTCGCCGGGCCAGTCTGGGGATGGCGAACGGTCGGGCGTTCGTCTTCCACGTCGGCGTCGGCTTCGATGCGGCCGTTGTCCAGAGAGTCGAGGAGCGTGGACCCCTGAAGCGCTACGCCGGACATCCTTGGTTCATCGTCAGCGCCCTCGTCACGTGGGCGTCGGCCGAGCGACGCCGACTCTCGTTCGAGGTCACCACCGATGAAGGGAATACCCTGAGCGGAGCGCAGATGGCGGTCGCACTCAACGTCAATCCCTATACCTACCTGGGAAATCGACCGATCGATCTGGCGCCGGAGGTGACCCTGGACAAACCGCTCTCGGTGGTCGCCACCACCTCGTTGGCAGTGCGCAAATTGTTGCCGATCGCGACGGCCGCCTTCGGCAAAGGGTCCGAGGGTCTGCCGAATCGGGGACCGACACGGCATTGGGCCGATGTCCACGGCGTCACGATCACATCCGAGGTCGACGTGCCCTACCAACTCGACGGCGAGCCCCAGAAACCTGTCCGCTCACTTCGTCTCGAGCACCGACCCGAGGCAATCCTGATCGTGGCGCCTCCACCCCGAGTCGAAGGCAGGTGAGCGAGATCGGACGTCAGCGAGATCGGACGTCAGCGAGATCGGAGTGTTCGGACGGCGAGCGCCGGGTCGTTGGTGATGATTGCATCGACACCGAAGTCGGCCAACTCCATCATTCGTCGAGGATCGTCCACCGTCCACACCATGACCTCGAGGCCGGCGTCGTGAGCACGCTCGACGAACGACCTCGATACCTGGAGATCGTGTGGGTTGATACTGGCGAGCGAATGCCCTTCGGCTCGGCCGATCAACATGGCGGGATCGGCCTGCCCCCAGGTCAGCCAGCCGATCGCGATGGTCGGGTCGGTGTCGCGAATCCGCAAGATGCTGTCCATCTCGAAGGCAGAGACCAAGGTCCGGCGCTCGGGCCCCAAGCCGGCGACCAAGCCGGCCACCGCCAGCGAGATCCCGAACTCGGAGTCATAGTCAGGGTCGGCAGGCGAATTCTTGATCTCGATGTTGACGAACATGCCGGCCGTGGCTTCCAGCGCCTCAGCCAGGCTGGGAAGTCCGGGGGGCAGGTCCGCAGCGAGCACCTCTCGAACCAACCGACCGTCAGGCAACTGGGCGTCGTGGTGCAGCACCAACACGTCGTCGGCACAACGCCGAACATCCAGTTCGACACCATCGGCACCCTGGATCCTGGCCGCCTCGAACGCGGCCAGGGTGTTCTCCGGATGAGCAGCGCTCGCGCCCCGATGCCCGATGATCAACGGGACGGCTCCGGCCGGTGCTTCTCCTGCCGCGGACTCCATCGTCCGAGTTTGCCATTTCTGTGGCCCAGGTCACATTTTTTCGCCCGAAACTCTTTACGAGAGTCGAAGTAGTTGGTACGTTCACCCAGGGAATTTCGAACATCGAAAGACATCCTTCCCGCCCGAAAACACGCAGCGCTGTCAGGTCAGCTAGCGCTCGGCGTAGCACGCCGAGCGCGACCCGTTGACCGAATTCAGGCAATACG
>CALACD010000156.1 GCA_937890445.1 uncultured Acidimicrobiia bacterium
CCACCCGGACCTCGGGCGTCTCCAGCCCGTGATCGACGGCGTTGCGGACCAGGTGCACCAGGGGGTCTCGAATGGCCTCGATGATGGTTCGATCGAGCTCGATACCCTCACCCGTCATCTCGAGCGTGGCCTGCTTGCCGATCATCTTCGGGACGTCTCGGACCACTCGTGGGAGTGAACGCCAGGCATTCTCGATCCGCTGCATGCGGGTACGAAGCGCCTGTTCTTGCAGCGACGACGTGATGTAGGCCAGTTCCTGGGTTCGACGACCCAACGTCGCGGCACCGTCCTCGGTGGCCTGAACGATCTGATTGCGGATCAGGACCAACTCGCCGACCAGGCCGACGATGCCGTCGAGAAGGTCGATGTCGACCCGGATGCTCGACTCGGCCTGGCTCTTCTGCGCCGGCTTCTCTTCTTCGCTCTGCTTCTGGATGCCCAGGTAGGCCAGATAGTCGACGACGAGCCGCTCGATGTCGTGCCGGGTGACGTACCCGAGGTCACTGATGATCTCACCCAGCCGGCGTTCGTCGCCGCTCTGCTGGAGCGAGATGACCTCGTTCAGCTGACGTTGGCTGATGACACCGGCCCCCAACAGGATCTCGCCGATGCGTTTGCGGCCCGAAGCCTCCGAAGCGGCGAGCGCCTCCTCGGCGCTGACCGGACGCCCGCCCTTCGCTCCGGCCTCGTGATCACCGGCTCCGTGATCATCGGCTCCGTGATCACCGGCTCCGTGATCACCGGCGTCCTGGTTCTCGGGTTGCCGGTCCGACTTGCGACGCTTCGGCGCGTCTTGCGCCGAGTCTCCCGGGATGGCGTCACCGGGCTGGGAGGAACTGCCGTCGGCATCTCGTAGGGCAATCAGATTGCCCAACAGGCTGGCGTAGAGGTTCGGACCTTCCGACCCGGTGGATTCCAGCGAGGCGAAAACGGAGCGGAGCGCATCGACCATGTCCAGCAACGCCGTTGCGATTGCCTCGGTGAAGGGAATCTCTGCTTCCCGTACCCGAGACAGCAAACTCTCACCGGCATGGCTGAGCCCTTCGACCATGTCGAAACCCAGGAAACTGGCAGCACCCTTCACCGAGTGGACGCGACGGAAGATCTCACGCATGATCTCGAGGTCGTGGGGGTTCGCCTCGAGCGACAAGAGAGCTTCGTCGACTGCGTCGAGCGCCTCACGGCTCTCGACGACGAAGTCCTCGATGAGTTCGGCATCACTCTCGATGTCGTTCAACGCGGGGTCCTTTGGGTCGTTGCTACTGATGCCAGTTTCGGAACCGCGACTTCGCCTATGAGACAGCGGCCAAGACATTTCGGACTCGTCGCGCAACGGGCTCTTCGGTTGTGAACGGTCCTAGTGTCGGTGTCGTGACCCTTGCTGAATCGACCTCGCTCGAGCACCGACCCGGACTTCGCTTCGGCTGGTTCATTCCCACCGCTGGAGACACCGACCAACTGATGGATCCGACCAGGACGGTCCCGTCTCTCGAGCTCTTCGAACGGGTGACGTCGGCAGCCGAGGTCGCCGGCTTCGACTACGTGCTGGTCCCGGTGCAGTCAGCGTGCTGGGAGGCATACATGAGCTGCGCCTTCGTTGCGGCCAGAACCGACCGGATCTCGTTCCTGCTGGCGGCCCGAGCCGGCTTCATTGCTCCCACCATCATGGCCAAGATGATCAGCACCTTCGACCAGCTGTCCGGAGGTCGGGTCAAGGTCAATCTGATCACCGGTGGGTCGGCGACCGAGATGGCGGCCGACGGCTTGTTCGCCGACCACGACGAGCGGTATGCGATCCTGGACGAGGCCGTCACCATCATGAAGACAGCATGGACGACCAGGGGCCGGTTCGACTTCGAGGGCGTCCACCATCGCATCGAGCACGGGCTCGTCCGACCGTTCCCACTTCAGCAACCGCATCCGCCCTTCTACCTGGGAGGAGCGTCGTCGGCTGCCCAGCGGGTCTCGATCAGGCATGCCGATGTCCACCTGTTCTGGGGAGATCATCCCCGGCGAATCGAAGCCATGATCGACCGGATCGAGGAACAACGCAGCGCGGCCGGACGCCTCCGACCGCTCGGCTACGGCATGCGCCTCCAGATCATCTGTCGAGAAACCGAAGAGGAGGCCTGGCGGGCAGCGGATCATCTCCTCAGCGGTATGACGGACACTCGGAGAAGGAGTATTCGCACGTTATGGGACCAGTCGACGGCCGGCCGCCGCCAACAAGAACTGGCCGACGGCGAGTCCCTGCACGTCGAAGGTCATCCCCATCTGTGGGCCGGAATCGCCCAGCTACGCCCGGGAGCGGGCACGGCGATCGTCGGTGATCCCGAGCAGGTGATCGCCACCTTGGAGGAGTTCATCGCGGTCGGATGCACCGACTTCTGCCTGTCGGGCTACCGCCACGACACCGAGGCCGAACGCTTCGGCCGACTCGTCATGCCCCACTTCGCCGACCGTCTCGCGCTCCACGAAGGCAACGACGGGAACGGTCCGACGAGTCAACCGGCCGGCCGGTAGTCCGGGTTGTCCCACACGATCAGGACCGCGTAGTTGTCGATCTTCGGATTTCGCACGTAGTCGGGCAGCGGACACACGATCTCGAAACCGTTGTGGAGCTGGAAGGAGAGGGTGGCGTCATAGATCTCCCCCCGACGGATCCCATCGATGTACTCCTCGATCCCCAGGTGCTGTTTGTGCTGTTCGAATCCCGGAATCACCCCTCCGGCTGCGATGCCCCGCAGGTTCTGAGTCCGAACGACCTCCTTGCGAAGCCCGTACAGTTCGGCCCCGATTCCACGGCGTCGATGCGAGGGGCGCACCGCGATGGTGATGCCGTAGTACCAGTTCCCATCGGGTTGATGACCCGATTGGCCGAAGGGCATGACGTCGAGCAACGTGTGGGGTGGTGGACGGCCGTCGAATCGCTTGAGAATCCCGGTTCCCATGGCGACGGCCTCGTCCCCGTCGAATCCGACGAAACTTCCCTCGGGAAACTCCTGAGCGAGCGCCACGAACTGCTCGGCATGGCACAGTTCATCACGATTCGACGTCGAGAACAGGGAGAACTCGAGCTCCTCGAGGATGTCTCCCCACTCGGGGCGGATCCGGCGATAGTCGAGCCCCGACGTCGGCCCGACCAGGATCACGGGACCGTCGACCATTGGTCTAGGCCACCTCTCGCATCGCCGTTGCGAACACGTCGATGCACTGATCGATGTCGGCGTCCTGCATGATGAGAGGCGGGCAGAAGGCAATGGCGCCGTTGATGGCGCGGCAGATGACCCCGAGCTCCAGCATCCGGTCGCGCACCGCGATGCCCCGGGCTGCGATGTCGTCACCATCCATCTGACCGGCCCAGATGGCGCCGACGCCACGAACCTCGGTCAGCATCCCATCGTCGAGCAGGGCGTGCAGGCCGGCCGAGATCCGGGCCCCGACCATGTTCGCCCGTGCCACGAGACCTTCGCCTTCGATCAGGTCGATGTTGGCGACCGCGGCAGCCGACGCACCGGGGTGGCCGCTGTAGGTGTATCCGTGCATGAAGATGAAATCGGGATCGGCCTCCAGGATGTCGACGACCTTCCGGCTGATCAGGACACCGCCCATCGGCTGATACCCGCTGGTGACTCCCTTGGCGAAGGTGATGAGGTCGGGCTTGACGTCATAGGTCTGGGTCGCGAACCAGTTGCCGGTGCGACCGAATCCGGTGATCACCTCGTCGAACACCAACAGGGCACCATTGTCATCACACAGTCGGCGCAGGCCTTCGAGATACCCGTCGGGTGGAGGGAACACGCCCCCGGCGCCCTGGACCGGCTCGGTGATCACGCCGGCGATCCGTTCGCCGTGCTCGGCGAAGATGCGGGCAGCCGATTCGATATCGGTCGGATCGATCTCCATCACGTGGGGCATCAGTTCGCCCCAGCCATCTCGATTGGCCGGGATGCCCTGGACCGAGGTGCCTCCGAGGTTGACGCCGTGGTAGCCCCGACCTCGTCGCAGGATGATCTGACGATCGTGCTG
>CALACD010000157.1 GCA_937890445.1 uncultured Acidimicrobiia bacterium
CTCGACGAGGTGTTCCGCGCCGAAGGGTTCAAGATCCTCAAGACACCCGTTCGAACGCCCGTGGCCAATACGTTCGCTGAGCGCTGGATCGGATCGATCCGCCGACAACTCCTTGACCGCACGATCCTGTGGAACCGACCACAACTCGAGCGCCTCGTCCGCGGCTACGCGACCATCACAATCAGCACCGACCCCACCAGTCCCTCGGACAACGGCCGCCAACACCGATCGACGATCCGCCCGAAGCTCCACCGGCGACCGTCACGGTGCTACGAACCAATCGATGCGATGGGCTCATCCACGAATACCGAAATGCCGCCTGACCAGGGGCGACCGATTTTCTGGGCGGCACAGGGCACAGGAACAACGGGCCGAGACGGGGCGCTGGCGGCGCGACCAATCAGTATCCCAGCCCGCCTTCCGTGACGAGCAGGTTCGATGCTGACAAGGGCTACTCCCAGGTCCCGAACTGGTACACCTCGCCCGGCAGTTCCCTCCAGCGGGTCCAGACCGAGGCGTCTCCATGGACGTCGACGTCGACGTGAGGTCGTCCCCACATGGCCAGAAGCACTTGGGTCGCCGGCCCGCGCACGACGGCGTGGCCCGCCTCCTCCGACGCGAGCTCAACGGACGCGATCTGTGCTCCGTCGGTCGCCAGCAGCTCCAAGGTAACCCGGCCGGGGTCCTCGCCGGCGGCCCGGCGAATTGCGGGCATGAAGTACTCCGCGGTGTAGCTAACCGCATCAGCTCGCTCACGGTCAGCGACGGCGTGGGGCTCTCCGAGAGCCGCCTCCACATCAAGGCGGTGTACACCCAGTTCGGATGCAGCGTGCCACGCCCACAGTCCGAGCGTCCCCCGCCCACCCACCATGGAAAAGAAGCACATTGCGTTCTCGTCAGTGGCGACGTAGTTCATTGCGGAATGCCCCCAACTCGCGAGTACCTGGGGCGCAACGCCTGTCGGGTACTTCTCAATCGCGGCCAGGGCCCGTTCACGCGCCATTGTGTCCTCGGGCGGGCACCGCATCATCAGCTCCCAGAACGCGCAGGCTCGACCGATGTGGACCGCAGCGTTGTATACCGTCCAACCCGGGCAGTTCGGCACCTGGAGCGCCATCTCGACGCCACTTCGACCGGTGATGTAGTCAATGGTGGCGCGGGCCACAGCAATTCGCTCGTCAAACGCAAGCTGTGAAACCTGTCGCGGATCCATGATGTCAGCATCCTAGATCGCTGCCGATGACGACGACCATCCGTTGCGAGCTGGCCGGTCGTTGGGTTCCCTGGGCCGTGCTCGCTGCGTAGAGCGCAGACCTAGGAAGCGCGCAGCACTCAGATCGCGTAGTCGGCTGCCGGCGATGCATCGCCGGCTAACTCGCGCGCCATCGACACCGCCGAGGCCACTCGATAGTCGCGCCATTCCCACTCGATCGGAGGGCGAGTTCAAGGGGTGAGGGCTTCTTGTTGAAGCTGGAGCCTCCACTGGTCAGAGCGTGATACGGGCTTTGATGCCTGTTGCTACACACGCACACCTGACCAGTGGAGGCAACGTCCAGCATGCCAGCTCACCCGTTGAGTTTGAGCGAACGCGAGGAGATCCGTGTCGGTATAGAACGCAAGGAGACCGACACCGAGATCGGACAACGCCTGGGCCGGCATCGATGCACGATCAGTGCCGAGATCAACCGCAACGGCGGGCGGACCGCCTACACAGTGACGGCGGCGCAAGCCAGGACAGAGACGATGCGACGCCGTCCCAGGCCGTGCCGTCTGGCCGCTGACCCCGAACTGGCGGCGGCGGTGACCGAACGCCTCGAGGCCAAGGACTCGCCCATGACGATCGCCCGAGAGCTGGCGGCCGGCACCCACGGCGTGACCGCGTCGATCTCGCACGAGTCCATCTACCAGGCCGTCTACGCCCAGGGTGAACGGGGCCTCCGACGCGGCCTCCACGAGGGCCTGCACCGTCGCCGCCGGCGACGCAAGCACCGCACCCGCCACACCTCACCAGCGTCAGCGACCGGTCCCCTGGGCACGTTCAACCCGATCAGCGCCCGACCCTCGATCGCAAACGACCGTGTCGAGGTGGGCCATCTCGAAGACGACCTGATCCTCGGCTCGTTCAACCGGTCCGCCATCGTCACCGTGTTCGACCGGGCCAGCCGCTACCTGTGGCTGGCCGACCTGCCCGAAGGCCACAGCGCGGATGCTGTCCTGGCCGCCATGGTCGAGACCATGGAACGGATCCCCCCGGCGCTGCGCCGCGCACCCTCACCTGGGACCAAGGCTCTGAGATGGCCCGCCACCACGACCTGGCCAACCTGACCGGCATCACCGTCTACTTCGCCGATCCCCACTCACCCTGGCAGCGTCCAACCAACGAGAACGGCAACGGCCTCGTCCGCCGCTACGTCGGCAAAGGCACCAACCTCAACGCCTACACCCCGACCGATCTACGAGCCATCGAAACCCGGATCAACACCATGCCACGGCGAAGCATCCACTGGGCCACCGCCCAAGACCTCTACCATGCCGCTGTCGCGATGACCGGTTGAACTCGCCGAGTCATCCGGGAATTGCACGTGAGAGCAAGACCGGATCGGTGTCATACAGGTTGAAGGGCTCGAGGGGCGTCAGCGGCTGCTCTGGTGAGAGGGCCTCGATGAGTGGTCCAGTGGCTATGCGCTCCTCCTCATCTCTCGGCTCGTCCGGCCACAGTCGACTGCCGGCTTCCAGGGTGACCGCAGCGGCTACGGATTGGCCTGGAGGAATTGACAGATGTTGGACACGAGAACCTCGGGGGCGTCCTCCTGGCAGAAGTGCCCGACACCCTCCAACTCCACCACCGGTCCATTGGGCCACACGCCCCGGAAGTCGGCGATGGCCCGGCGAGGGTCGATGGCCTTGTCATCGAGGCCTTCGAGCAGGATCGCGGGCTTGGCCGCGAGTGCCGGGAGCCCGTCATCGCCCGCCCTGATGTAGTCGCGGATTCGGCCGAGGTAGGCATCGATGGGAAACTCGTAGACGCCAACGGCGCTGTCCCAGTCGGGGAACTGCTCCGAGTAGGCCCGGATCCACGTGTCGTCGACGCAGGTGCTGTTGAAACCGATGATCTTCATCACCGACAGCACCGTCGATCCGGCGTTACGCAGAACCTGTTCGGTACGACCGCTCTCCATGCCGCCACCGATCCACTGGAACCAGCGCGACTCGTCGGGCCCGGGCAGGTCCCTCGAGATCCGGCCGTAGCCGTTCACGGTGTTCATGTAGACCATGCGCTTCACCCGGCCGGGGTGACGCACCGTGAACGCGGTGCCGATCAGACCGCCCCAGTCTTGGACCACGAACGTGATGTCGGTCAGGTCGAGGTGTTCGACGAGCGCAGTCAGGTTCTCGGTGTGGGTCTGGAGCGTGTAGGCGGGGCGGTTCCTCTCGATCCGGGGGGCGGGCCTAGGACTTCAGTGTGCCGGCGTCCGTGGCGTCACCCTTGACCTTGAAGCCGTCCTCCTCCATGGCGACGACCTTGCCCCGGTTGATACTGACCCAGTCGCGGGCCTCCATGTACGGCTTGAACGTACGGCCGATGAGGCGTTCGTCTTCGTTGGTCTTCGGCCGCTGGAGTTCGTAGAGGTGGGGGAACTCGAGCCAGCCACACACCGTGTCCCAGAGGCGCAGGGCCGCCTCGCCGGTCGGAGGGTCAATCAGCACCGGACCGAAAATGGTTTGCTCCGGCCCACCATCGCCACCGGGGAAGAAGAGGGTCGGCACACCGAACCCGCCGGCCCCGATCACCTTGTCATGGTCGGCCTTGACCTCGTCGTTGGTGGTCTCATCGCCAATCGCCTCGTCGACCAAGTCGGGATCGAGGCCGATCTCCTCGACGAGGAGGCGGGCCACGTCGGGCTCGTGGACCTTCATACCGTCCACATGGAGCGCTCGGCCCGTGACCGCGTACCAGTCGTCGAGATGCTTCGGATTGAGACGGCCGAGGAGGGCACCGATTCGCAGGATGGACCAGCCGTAGCTCCACTCCCGCTCCCACGGATGCCGCTTGCCCTCGACGCGGTTGACCTCCTCGAGGGAGAAGAACCGCCAGTTCACCGTCAGGTCAAGCTGATCGCGCACGTCACGCATCCAGAGCGAGGTCTGATACGCCCATGGGCAGAGGACATCGAAGTGGAAGTCGACGGTGTCGGGCCGAGTAGGTGTGGTCATGGTTCAGGCCTCCACGACTGCTTTGAGGTTGTCGAGCGTCCGGGCGATGTTCTTCAACAAGAGGTCGTGGCGGTTGATCTTCTGGAAGAACTCGCCGTCGAGGATCGGCGAGTCGAAGCTCTCGGTGACCCGGCAGCCGGACTCGGTCGGCTCGATCGTGTAGCGCCAGGTTGTGCTCCGGCCGTCGTTGGCGGGGACCTCGAATGCCCATTCCTTGCCGGGCTCGGCGGCGACTACGACACAGCCCGCGTCCCATTCCTGGTCGCCGTTTCGGTTGTAGCCGCGGAAGGTCGCCCCCATGGCCGGCCCGGTGGAGTCGCCCTCCCATTCGGCCTTGTAGCACTCGGGGCTGAGCTCACTGATCCGCGACAGGTCGGTGAGGATCGCGTACACCTCGTGCGGACCTGCCGCGATGTCGATGTGGGCGTTTCCCGTGGTCTCGATCATGGTCTTCTCCTCGTTTCGGTTGTGAGTGCGGTTGTGGGCTTGGGTCGGGCCGGTCAGCCGGTGGGGGCGTCCGCGGCGGCGGTTCGTAGGGGGATGGCGAAGAGGGTGGTGATGATGCCGCCGGCGAAGACCAGCCACCAGATGCGGTTGAATCCTGCGACGAGGTCGGTCTTTGCCGTGACCGTGCCGAGGAGTGCGATCGTGAGCGCAACACCCAACGATCCTCCGAACTGGCGGATTGCCTGGGTCGTCGCCCCACCGACACCGATCCGGTTGGCGGGAAGCGCCTGCGCCGCCACGCTGGTGGCCTGGGGAAACACCAGCCCAATCGCAACCGCCGACAGCACGAGCGGTATGCCGAAATCGACCAGGTAGTCGACCTCTGCGGTGAGGAACACGACCCGGTAAAGCCCGCTGACCGCTGCCACCACCCCGCCGGCGAGCACGAGTGGCCGCTGTCCGATCTGCCCCGCGAGTTTGCCGAAGCGGGCGGCTAGAACGGCGGCCAGGGCGGGGCCGGGGGCGACCCCGAGACCAGCCTCGAGGATCGACCATTGCCACACATCGACGAGGAACAGGATCAGGCCGAAGAACATCGCCACGAACGACATCGAGAAACTGAACATCGCCAGGTTGCCCCACCGGAAGTTGCCCAGAGCGAAGAGCTCGAGGTCGAGTGTCGGGGAATCGGTCCGGTGCTGGTGCGCAACGAAGACACCCAACAGGACGAACCCCACGGCGAGCACACCCAAGGTCTGGGCGCTCGCCCATCCAACCGTGTTCGACTCGACCACTCCGTACAGCAGGGCGCCGGCCGCCAACGCGATGAGTACGACACCCCCCAGTGATGGCAGGCGCACCGCCGGATGTCTCGACTCGCGAAGGACTCGGATACCGCCCACGATGGTTAAGACACCGACCGGCAGGTTGATGAAGAAGGCCCACCGCCATCCGAGCGCGTCGACGATCAGCCCGCCGAGGGAAGGCCCCAGCGCCGCCGACATCGCCCCGATGGCACCCCAGATGGCGATCACATGTGGGATCTTCTCGCGGGGAAAGGCGGCCATGACCAGCGCCAGCGACGACGGGACCAGGATCGCCGCTCCGACGCCCTGCAGGATGCGGGCCCCGATCAGAGCCCACACGGCGGGAGCAAGACCGCACGCCATCGACGCGACGGTGAACGTCGCCGAACCTACGAGGAAGGCCCGGCGGTGCCCAACACGATCGGCCACCTTTCCGGCCGGGACCAGAAGCGCCGCGAACGCGATCGTGTAGGCGTTCAACACCCACGACAGGGTGGAAGCCGATGAGTCGCCGA
>CALACD010000158.1 GCA_937890445.1 uncultured Acidimicrobiia bacterium
TCAGACAGCAACCGCTGCCTGAACCCAACATGTCACCTCAACGCGCGGCAGTCCCGAGGGCCCAACGGTGGGTATCGAGTGCTCGGTGAGTGCAGTTGAGGTCGAGGGGCGTCCGTTGCTAGCAAGGAGCGATGAGAACCACTGCCGCTGTGCTTCATTCACCCGTTGCCCCCTTCGAGGTGGAACAGATCGATCTGGCTGAACCCGGGCCGGGGGAGGTGCTGGTGCGGCTGGCTGCCTGCGGCATGTGCCATACCGATCTGTCGATGCGGGCCTCCCATCGCCCGACCCCGTATCCGGTGGTACTGGGACACGAGGGGTCGGGGCACGTCGCGGGGCTGGGGGCCGGCGTCTCGGGTCTCGAGATCGGGCAACCCGTGGTGTTGTCGTATGCCTCCTGCGGGCGGTGCCGGCCTTGCCGTACCGGCGAACCGACCTACTGCGAGCGGATGTGGGAGCTGAACTTCCGTTGCTGTCGAGCGGATGGGACCACGGCGTTGTCCAGGGAGGGGGTCCGGGTCGGCTCGCACTTCTTCGGCCAGTCATCGTTCGCTTCCCACGCGGTGGTGTCGGAGACCTCGGTCGTGCCCGTCGACACCGACGCCCCGATCGAGCTCTTGGGACCATTGGGGTGCGGTGTCCAGACCGGCGCCGGGGCCGTGCTCAACGTGCTGCGCCCCGATCCCGGTGCATCGATCGCGATCTGGGGCTGTGGTGCCGTTGGGCTGTCGGCCCTGTTGGCCGCCGTCGTCGCCGGCTGCAAGACCATCATCGGGGTCGACATCCATCCCGGCCGGCGTGACATGGCCATCGAGTTGGGGGCGACCGCGGTTGTCGACGGTTCGGCCGACGTGGTCACCGAGGTGCTGTCGCTCACCGGGGGCCGGGGCGTCGAGTACGGCTTCGACGCCGTGGGCGCGCCCGGAACACTGGAGAATGCCGTGGCGAGCCTGGCCCCTCGGGGGACCTGTGGTTTCGTTGCAGCCGGCGGGCCCGAACAGATGGCGTCGTTCTCGCCCCGGCACCTCCTGTTCGGGCGCACCGTCACCGGCATCCTCGAAGGTGACTCGGTTCCCCACGTGTTCATACCGCAGTTGCTCGAGCTGCATCGAACGGGCCGGTTCCCGTTCGATCGGCTGATCACCACCTTTGCGCTGGACGAGGTCAACGAGGCCGAGTCGGCCAGTCACCGAGGTGACGTGATCAAGCCGGTGCTGTTGATGCCCTGACCGCTGATGCCCTGACCGCTGATGCCCTGACCGCGACGCGAGCCGACCACGGGCCAATGATGACCGAACCGAAGGTTCTGGCCTATCGTTGTGGTGCTCGGTCGAGCAACCCGCATTCTCGACCCACACGCACCAAAGCTGCCATCCATGAACCCGTCATCATCTCCCAATGAGCCTCCCAGCGATCCCTTCCCGGGCTGGTATCCCGATCCTCTCCGCATGGCTGACCAGCGCTTCTGGAACGGTCGAGAGTGGACGGGAACCACCAAGCGCAGCGAAGAGCCGGCAGACCATCCGCCCGACCTCGTGGTTCGGGCGGTGCCCGAACCCCCGTCTTCTCCTGGCCCGAGTGCGCCAGACGGTGACGGGAACGAGGTCGACGATGGTGCGTCCTCGACCGGCGGTCCCGGCGCAGAAGCTCCCACGTCACCCAGCCCTGAACGGCGACCGTTGTTCGAGTCGGTCGTGGCCAGGGCACCGTTGACGGCAACCTCGGAACTCGAGAGCAGGCCCCGTATCTTCGGAAGTGTCTCGGCGGCGAAGACCGTCGAGACACCAGCGGCAAGGCCGGCCCCGTTCCAGATTCGAGTGCCGAAGCCGATTCCCGAGCCGCTCGACGCCGATCCGGAACGCCAGCCTGCTGCGACTGTCCAGCCTGCTGCGAGTGTCCAGCCTGCTGCGACGACCCAACCGGTGCCCGTGCCGGTGCCGCTGCCAACCCCTGGCTCGGACCCAGTGGTCGTGCACGCTCTGGGGCTCGACGAGGGTGCGACGGACGGAAAGGCATCGCTCGAAGACGTGTTGGCAACGATGCCGGGCCGCGGAACTCGGTCGGCACAACCGGTTCAGGCCGACTTCGGTCACGTCGATCCTCCCGGCGACGGACCCATGCATCCGACGCCGAGCCCGGATGGCACCACGGGCCGTCCCAGCGCAGCATTCTGGGCGATACTCGTCGTTGGTTTGTTGGCCGCACTGGCGGTGGGATTCCTGGCCGGCCGAAGCAGCGGAGGAGACGCCTCGAGTTCCGAGATTGCCGCGACCCCCATCTCCGCCGACGCTCCCGAAGCATCGACGGCAACCCAGATCGACGAGGACTCGCCCGCCGGAAACGACGCAGTCGACGGGCAGGAAGCCCTGCTCCAGGCCGAGATCGATTCGCTGACCTCGGAGCGAGAAGCCCTGTCGGCGGAATTGGATGCGGCCGTCGGTTCGATCGAGGAGATCACGGTCGAGCGTGACGATGCGCTCGACCACAACGAGCTGATGCAGACCTGGTTCACCGCCGAGGTCCGAGATCGTTCCGAGCGTGACTGGAACAACGAAGTCGACCGGGCCTGCTCGGCCGACAGCGAACCCACGCTCGACAACACGAACCACACTCGTTCGATGGAACTGATGGGAACCCACGAGGGGCTGGTGCGAGCGGTGCTCGAGTGCCGGGCCGCCGGCTGACGGTCAGCCGACGGCTACCTGTGCCTCGCCGGAAATCACCACCTCGTCGTTCTGGTTGCGGGTTTCGATGGCGAGCGTTGCCACGCCCTGTTCGATGCTGCGTACCTCGGCCCGCGCAATCAGGCGATCGCCGGGCCAGACCTGTCGAGTGAATCGGACGCCGTAGCTTCGAAGCGAGTCGACGCCGAACCAATCGGTGACCACTCGTGCGGTCAGCCCCATCGTGAACATGCCGTGACCGAACACGCCTGGGTAGCCGTGGTCCCTGGCGTACTCGGAGTCGTGGTGCAACGGGTTGAAGTCACCGGAGGCTCCGGCGTACTTGACCAGGTCAGTCGGAGTGATCTGCTCGATGACGACCAATTCTCTGGCCGCTCCCGGTTCCAGATTCGTTTCGGGAGGCTGAGCGTTGTGGCCGGGGAGGGAAGCGGTCACGATCGACCCGGCTTGTTCTCGGGGATCACGCCGACGTTGACTGCGGTCACACACAACACCCCTCGCCCGTTGCGGAACTCGGTGATCTGTTCGACGAAGTCGAGCGCGCCGCCGCGACTGCTCTCCTTGCGCCACTGATCCCCGGTACGAATGGTCACCGTCAGTTCCTCGCCCGAACGGACGGGGTGGTGATAGGTGAAACGTTGTTCGCCGTGCAGCGTCTTGCCCGGTCCGGGGTAGCGGGGCGTCGTCTTGGGTTGCCAGCCCGGGCGAGTGGCATCGAGCGGGTAGTCCGGCTCGTAGTGGGCGCTGGCTTGGTAGAAGGTCGGCGGTGGCACCAGACCCGCGGGATTGGTGGCCTCGGTGTACTCGGCACGACCGTCGCCCAGAGCCCGGGCGAACAACATGACCGACGTGGCGTCGATCGGGAACGAGAACGTCTCGGCATCACGAGCCGACGCTGGGTCGCTCGAAGAGGTTGGGTTGCTGTTCATGGCCTGCATCGTGGCATTGATCTAGCGTCATCGGCCATGACTTCTGATCATTCTCACGCTCATGATGCCGAACTCCCTCCTCCGGTGCTCGAAGAGATCAGCCCCGCCGTCTATTCCTACGTCCAGCCCGACGGCACCTGGTTCATCAACAACACCGGTTTCGTGGTCGGCGATGACGGCGTGGTCGTGGTCGATGCGACGTCCACCGAGGCCCGCACGCTGGCATTCATCCAAGCCATTCGATCGGTGACCGACAAGCCCATCACCACCTTGATCAATACCCATCATCACGGCGATCACACTCATGGGAACTATCTCTTCCGCGACGCGACCATCGTCGGCCACCGCAGGTGTCGCCAGGTCATGATGTCGGCCGGTCACATCGTCGACTACTCGGCTGCCTTCCCCGGCGTCGAGTGGGGAGCCCTCGAGTTCGCACCCCCGACGCTCACGTTCGAAGGCTCGCTCGAGGTGTACGCCGGCGATCTGAAACTGGACCTGCACGATGTCGGTTCGGTAGCTCACACCGAAGGCGATGTCCACGTCTGGATCCCCGAGCGGGGCGTCCTGTTCGCCGGGGATCTGGTGTTCCACGGCGGCACCCCGTTTGCCCTGTTCGGGTCGGTGTCGGGAACCATCGCAGCCATGGATCGACTCGAAGCCTACGACGCCGCCGTCCTGGTTCCCGGCCACGGGCCGGTAGCGCGAGGTGCCGAGGTGACGGCGGCCTTCGATGATCAGCGGCAGTACCTGACCTTCGTCCAGGAGCAGGCGGCCGCCGGGATCTCCGCTGGTCGCACCCCGCTGGAGCAGGCCCGAGAGACCGATCTCGGTCGCTTCGCCACCTGGAGCGATTCCGAGCGCCTGGCCGGCAATCTGAACGTCGCCTATCGCGAGGCCGGTCACAACCCGGAGTTCTCGATCGAGACGTCGATCGGTCAGATGATCGAGTTCAACGGGGGCGCACTTCCCCGCTGCCTGGCCTGAGCCCCGGGACCGCCGGTCGCGACTGGGGGGCGTCCCCGATGGAGGGGCGCGAGCGCTCGACGAGAGTGGGAGCACACACCCGCCGTCGGCGGGACGGACCGGGAGGGAAATCCAATGGCAGCGATCATCATCGATTCCACGTACGACGACGGGAAATCCGGTCTCGGGTGGTCGAAGCTGGATCGCGGTGTGATCGGCCGTTGGTTGCACACCCTCGCTGGTTTGGACCGGCCGGTTGCGACCGAAGATCTGTCGCCCCTGGAGCTCCGGCGACGCCGAGATCAAGCCCTGGTCGACGGTTGGCTGGTCGGGCGGTGAGCAACCGGGGCCGATAGCTTCAGCCTCATGGATTTCGAGCTCGATGGGGACCAGAAGCTGCTGCAGGAGACGGTTCGTTCCTTCGCCCTGAACGAATTGGCGCCCGACAAGGTGCAGCGGGCGCACGCCGGCGCCTACCCGTGGGACGTGGCGAAGAAACTGGGCGAGATGGGCCTGCTGGGCCTCACGATCCCGGTGGAGAAAGGTGGCATGGGAGGCACGGTCGTCGATGCCATCATCGCCATCCAGGCGGTGGCCGAGGGTTGCCCCCGGAGCGCCGATGTGGTCCAAGCCGGAAATTTCGGCGCCATCCGGACCTTCGCCGAGTACGCCACGGATGACCAGCGTGAGCGCTTCCTTCCCCGACTGTTGGCCGGCGAGTCGATCATGTCGGTGGCCATGACCGAGCCCGACGCCGGTTCGGCCGTCACCGAGCTGACCACCTCGGCCCGTGCTGACGGCGACGATTTCCTGATCAACGGATCCAAGGTCTTCGGGACCAACTCCGACGACGCCGAGGTCTTCCTGGTCTATGTCCGCTACGGGCCCGGTGTCGGAGGCATCGGATCCGTGCTGGTCGAGCGCGACGCTCCGGGACTGACCATCGGCGAACCGTCGGCCTTCATGAACGGGGAGAGCTGGTCGCAGCTGTACTTCGACGACTGTCGAGTGCCGGCCACGAACGTGTTGCTCGGGCCCGGTGGTTTCAAGCAGCAGATCAGCGGATTCAACGTCGAACGCCTCGGCAACTCGGCCCGTGCGGTCGCCGTCGGTCGTCACGCCTTCGTCGAAGCCCGGGACCACGCCCTGGAGCGACATCAGTTCGGTCGTCCACTGGCCGAATTCCAGGGGTTGCAGTGGAAGTTCGCCGACATGGAACTGAAGCTCGAGTCGGCTCAGTTGCTGTTGATGCGGGCCGCCCACCGAGCGGTCACCGAGCTGCCGTCGGCCCACGACACGGCACTGGCCAAACTGGCGTGCAACGAAGCTGGCTTCTTCGCAGCCAACGAAGCGATGCAGGTGATGGGAGGACTCGGGTTCAGCTCCGAGAGCATCGTGCAGTACTGCGTGCGCCGATGCCGGGGCTGGATGATCGCCGGCGGGTCGATCGAGATCCTGAAGAATCGGATCGCCGAGGGAGTCTTCGACCGGCGTTTCGATCAACGACCGCCCCGAGTCTGATCAGATCGACCGGTCAGGGCCGGACCGGGGGTGGTGGTGGGGTTGCGAACCAGAACCAGAGGCTGCCCACGGTCGCAGCCACGCCGAGGCCGGTGAAGGCGATGCGGAAACTCCCGGTGGCGTCGGCGACGACGCCGGCCACGACGGGACCGATCACCATGCCCATCATGATGATGAGCGACGAGAACCCCATGATCTTGCCGAAGTCGGTGGCTCCGAAGTAGTCGGCTCGCATGGCCTGCTGCAGCGGTCCTCGAAGGCCCCAGGCCACGCCGTGCAACAGGACGAAGACCCAGATGAGCAACGATGTCCTGGCCACGGCCAGGACCATCAGGCCAATGCCGTGGCCCAGCATGGCGAGGGTCACGAGTTTTCGTTTGTCGAAAACGTCGCCCAGCGCGCCGCCGATGACCTGGCCCACCCCCATCATGGCCGGCAGGGCACCGATCACGATGGCGATGTGAAGTGCTCCGAGGCCGGTCTCGTCTTCCAGGAACACGGCCAGATGTGCCATGGAGGCTCCAACGACCAGGAGCGCCGATGCGTGACCGAGCGAGATGAACCAGAACGCCCGGGTTCGGAGGGCTTCGGCTGCGGTGAAATGGACAGGGCTGGGCGGCGGCGCAATCGGTGCTCCGTTCTCGTCCGATTCGGCGACCACATCGGCAGGGTCGATGCCGTCGGGGTACAGGCCACGGTCCGCGGGACGCTGATCGAAGTGGCGCGAGAGCGGGAAGATCACGACGAGGACGATGAGACCGGCCACCTGCGCCGTGCCCCGCCAGCCGATGTTGTCGATCGAGACGCCGACGAAGAAGGCCAGTGATCCACCGACGGCAAAGCCCATGGAGGTCAGGGCGATGGCCTTCGATCGCTTCTTCTCGAACCAATGGACTACGGCGACCGTGACGGTGAGGAAGCCGGAGAGGCTCGAACCCATGGCGATCATCAAGTAGGCGCCGTAGAAGCCGGCAACCGTGCTGATCTGGCTGAACCAGACGAAGCCCAGCGCCATGATCAGGCCGCCGAGGCGGAGGACGGCCTTGGGACCCCACCTGTCGGTCATCCAACCCTGGATCGGTCCGAGCAGGCCGCTCTCGGCCCGATTGAGGGCGAAGGCACCTCCGAGAACCTTGTTGGACCATCCGAACTCGTCCTGGAGCTCCGCGGCGAACAGGGTGAATGCGTTGAAGACCAGCCCACTGTGCAGAATCTGGATGATCAGGCCACTTCGGGCGATCTTCCACCCATGGAAGTCGTCCATGAACGACAGTGGGCCACGTCCGGGCGAGTCCCCGGGTCGGGAGGTCTTGAGGGTCTCGGTCGGACGCAGTTTCTCGAGCATCGAGGAACATGCTGGCAAGCTGCGCCGTGCCGAGGCGAACTCGTTGCGAAGAATGCCAGGAGACGATCATCTAGGGTCGGCCCATGATGCGCCGAGAGTGGTTGGAGTTGCGGACCGAGGAAGCAATCGAGCCCGACCTCGAGATCGTCGACCCCCATCACCACATGTGGGACTACGAGACGGTCTACGGACGCTACGAGGTCGACGATCTCCGTCGCGATACCAGCGCAGGCCATCACATCGTGGAGACGGTGTTCATCGACTGCGGTGCCAACTATCTCGAGAATGGGCCCGACCATCTCCGGCCGGTGGGGGAGAGCATCTATGTCGCGCGCCGCGCCGAGGAGACCGACCGAACGCCGGGAGCCAAGATCGCCGCCATCGTGAGCAGGGCCGACCTGACCCTGGGGGCCGGAGTCCGCGAGGTGCTGGAGGCCCATGTCGACGCAGCAGGTGGCCGGTTCCGCGGCATCCGGCACTCCGGCGCCAGTAGCGATGAGTCGGCCATTCCCGCGTCGCGGCCCCAGCCACCCCTCGATCTGTACTCCCAGCCGGAGTTCCGTCGAGGTGCAACGGTGCTGGCTGACCTCGGGCTGTCGTTCGAGGCCTGGCAGTATCACTATCAACTGGACGAGACGCTGGCGCTGGCCAGGGCGGTGCCGAACCTCACCATGATCGTCAATCATCTCGGCGGTCCGGTGGGCGTCGGCCGCTACGAGGGCAGGAGGGACGAGGTGTTCGCCGCGACCCGGAGCGGGCTGGCCGAGCTCGCCGCATGTGACAACGTCGTCCTCAAGGTCGGAGGCGTCGGCATGGCGCGCTACGGCATGACCTGGCATCACGACGCGCTCCCCCCGTCATCCGACGATGTGCTGGAGATCTGGGGCGAGCTGATCGACTGGAGTATCCAGACCTTCGGACCGTCTCGCTGCATGTTCGAATCGAACTATCCGGTCGACGGAGAGACGTGCGGCTACGGGGTGCTGTGGAACGCGTTCAAGAAGGTGTCGGCCGGTTACTCGGTCAGCGAGCGGGCAGATCTGTTCGCCGGCACCGCCCGGCGCGTTTATCGGTTGTGACCCGATCGTCGGGTGTCGTCATCGACTGCTGACCCGATGCGATTGGCACGAGGGCGGCCCACGACAGAGAATGTCGATCTGGACGCGAACAGCGCACAGGTGAACTGATCGGGGCGAGCCGAGCCGGGCTGGTCCGACGAAGGGGGTAGTCATGCCAGGTGTACTCGACGGAATCCGGGTGCTCGACTTCGGCCGATACATCGCCGGACCGTTCTGTGCCACGTTGCTCGGTGATCTCGGTGCCGATGTCATTCGTGTGGAACGGGTCGATGGGGGAGAGGACCGCTGGTTGACCCCGGTGGCCAACGACGGCACGGGGGCCACGTTCCTCCAGGTCGGACGGAACAAACGCAGTCTGACCCTGAATCCCCTCAAGCCCGAGGGGGCCGAGATCGTGCGACGCCTGGTTGCAACCGCCGACATCGTCGTGGCCAATCTGCCGCCTCAGACGCTGGTGACGATGGGCCTCGACTACGAGACGCTCAAGAGCATCAAGAGCGACATCATCCTCACGACGGCCAATGCATTCGGCAGTGGCGGACCCATGAGCAACAAGATCGGCTTCGACGGACTGGCCCAATCGATGTCGGGTGCCTTGCACGTGACCGGAGCGCCTGATGCTCCCATGCGGGCCAACGTGCCCTTCGTCGATTTCGGCACGGCGTCGCTGTCGGCCTTCGCCACCATGGCTGCCCTTCGACATCGTGATCTGACCGGCGAAGGTCAGGTCATCGAAGGCGCACTCCTGAAGACGGCCATGACGGTCAGCAACGCCCATCTGATGGAACAGGATCAGCTGCAACTCAACCGGGTTGCCAGTGGCAACCGGGCCCAGACCGCGGGACCGTCCGACGTGTTCCAGACGAGCGACGGTTGGATCATGTGCATGGTCATCGGTTCCTATCAGTTCGAACGGTTCACCGAACTCGTCGGTCGACCCGATCTGCTCAACGACGACCGATTCAAGGACGATCTGTCCCGGGGCGACAACGGCGAAGCGCTCTCGGAGGTGATGGCGCAGTGGTGTTCGACCCGCACCACGACCGAGGTCCTGGCTGCCATGGAGGCGTCCAAGGTGCCGGGCGGGCCGGTGTACACCCCGCAACAGGCCCTCGATGACGAGCACATCAACGCCACCAACATTCTGGCCGACGTCGACTACCCGACCCTCGACAAGCCGGCTCGAATCGTCGACTTCCCGGTCAGCATGAGCGCGACCCCGGGTGGCATCCATCGTCGTCCCGCCGAGTTGGGGGAGCACACCGACGAGATCCTGGCCGAATTGGGCTACGACTCTGCTGCCATCGGAGCGCTTCGCCAGCAACGTATCATCTGACCCCACCCCCGAACCGTGTGCATTTGTGTCCGCTGAGCGGTCGGAAGTGCACACGGTTCGCTGTGTCTCTACGGTGTCCCGGTGATGCATCACGATCCGACTCCGCCCGACTCACTCGCTCATCGACTGGTGGAGGGCAGCGACGGCGAGCATGCCGTGTTGCACGACTTCGGTGGTGATGGCACGCCACTGTTGTTGTCCCACGGCAACGGTATGAACGTGGGAATGTGGCGAGCTGTCGTGCCCCTGCTCGTCGAGCACTACCACTGCTACGGACTCGATCTTCGAGGTCACGGGGCGTGCCGGCCGGTCGATCCCGGTTACTCGGTGGCAAGGGACCGCTTCGCAGGCGATGTGTTGGGGGCCATCGAGGCGATCGGAGGCGGACCTCTCTACTACGTGGCGCACTCGCTGGGCGCAGCATCAGCCATCCATGCCGGGCTGCAGCACCCAGCGGTGTTCCGCGGACTGTGGCTGTTCGAGCCCGTCGTCGTCCCCATGGACTTCGTCCGTAGCGGCGGACCATCGTTCCTGATCGAGGCTTCTCGGCGACGCCGGATGGAGTTCGCGTCGGTCGACGAAGCCTTCGAGAACTTCATGGCCAAGCCACCGTTCTCCCAGTGTGAGCCTGCTGCGGTCCGGGGCTACGTCGAGTTCGGTACTCGCCCGGTCGGCAATGGCGTCCGACTGTCGTGCGAGGGCGAAGACGAGGCGCGGGTCTTCGAGAGTGGCGAACCGCTGGACTTCGCTCAACTACAGACCATCACCTGCCCGGTCGTCATCGCCAGTGGAGCGAACACCGGCGGACCGCACGCCATCCCCGCCGCCGTCGCCCCGTTGATCGCCGATGCTCTACCCAACGCGGTGCTGGAGGAACACGCCGGTCTGACCCATTTCGGTCCGATGGAGAACTCGGCAACCATCGCGGCGTCGATCCTGGCCCACGGGCGACGAATCGGTGAGATTGCCGCTTGATGGATCGCGTCGTCTGAGATCATTGGACATGTCTGCCAAGCTCCTGTCCACCGTCGCTGCCCTGTGCCTGATCGGCACGGCGTGCGGAGGAGGATCCGACCAGGCCACAGCGGTCGAAGACATTGCCCCGACCAGCGAGAAATCGGGCGACGGTGACGGCGAGAGTTCGAGTCTGGGGCAGACCGACACCGAGGTCGATGCCGGCGACGGCGACGGCGACGGCGACGGCGACGATTCCGCGACCGGGCAGATCGGCTCGTCGGTGGATCGTCAGGTGGCGGGCAACCTGGACGTGGCGTTCCCGCCCACGATCGAGGCCTGCGTGGTGGCCGCCGTGGCCGAGGATGAGGTACTCCTGGCCGGTGTCCTGGACGCGTCCGGATTCTCGGACCTGCCCGTTGATCAACAGGTCACGGTCGTGGGACTGGCGTTGGACTGTGCCGACCCTGGAGCACTGTCGGCCTACATGCTCGAGACCTTCAACCAGGACGCAGCCTTCGTCGTGCCGGCATCGGTCGGAGATTGTCTCGAGGCGAAGATGACGGGTGAGAACCGGAACGAGGTGTTGCTCGGCTTCATCGCCATGGGTCAGTTGGCCGATGGCGAAGGCGACGGGGTACCCGCCAGTGCTCGTGGGCCCTTGATCGACACGTTGACCGAGTGCTTTCCCGGCGATGTCTTTGCCGATGCCGTGATGGTCTCGGCGGCCGAGGATCCCACGTTGGCCGACGCCTTCGATGCCGATTGTCTGAGTACTGCTTTCGACGATCCGTCGGTGACCGCGCCATTGTGGACCTCGGTGGTCGACAACCCGGACCTCGGTTTCGAGGAGATGGACACAACGACTCAAGCCGCCATCGTGGGTCCCATCGCCGAGTGCATCAGCTTCGGGGCCGCAATCGCGGCGTCGGCGGAGGCCGATGGTGTGACCCTGTCCGATGACTCGATCGCCTGCATCGACAGCGAATTGGCGGACGCCGATTTCCTCGGTCAGATCCTGGCGAGCGACGGGGACACCGGCCAGCTCGACGAAGAATCGATCGGCCTCGCCATTCTGGGTTGCCTCACCTCGGCCGAACTCGAGTCCATGCTCGGCGGCTGATCGAGACGGTGAGCGACTTCGACGCCCGGTGTCACCTTCGCTTCCGCACACACGAAACGGGAGTGGGAGACGAAACCGGGGGCGAGGCGGGCAGGACTACCTGCCGTCGAAGACGGCGGGGCGCTTCTCCAGGAAGCTGGCGAGGCCTTCGCGGAAGTCCTTGGTCTGGAACAACGGGAGCAGGGCCAGGTACTGGCGCTGCACGTGGTCCTCGAGGCCTTCGGTCATGGCGTGGCGCATCAGACGTTTCGAGGCTCGAATGGCCAGCGGGGCGTTGGCCACGATCTCCGCTGCCAGCGCCCGAGCCGTCTCGGCGAGCTGTTCTCCGGGAACGACCTGACTGACCAGACCCATCTCCAACGCGGCCTCGGCGGTCAGGGTTCGGGCCGTGAACAGCAACTCGGCGGCCTTGGACCATCCAACGATCCGGGGCAGCAACCAGGTGCCGCCGCTCTCGGGCACCAGACCTCGTGCCGTGTAGGCGGCGGACAGCTTGGCCGTCTCGGCAGCGATCCGAATGTCGCATCCCAGGGCGAGATCCATGCCGTAACCGGCTGCGCCACCGTTGAGGGCGGCGATGGTGGGCGTGTCGATCTTGTGGAGCA
>CALACD010000159.1 GCA_937890445.1 uncultured Acidimicrobiia bacterium
CATCCACGAAGAGGACGTCGGCATCTCCTGGAAACACTCCGACTTCCGCACCGAGAACGTCGAGGTCCGTCGCCTACGGCGGTTGGTCGTGTCGTTCATCTGCACCGTCGGCAACTACGAATACGGCGTCTACTGGTACTTCTACCAGGACGGTCGCATCGAGAACGAGATCAAGCTGACCGGCATCCTCAGCACCGGTGGTCTCGACACCGACGAGCAGAGTCGCTACGGCACCACGTTGGGGGCACACCTGTACGGTCCGAATCATCAGCACTTCTTCTGCACCCGACTCGACATGCAGGTCGACGGCCTCGACAACTCCGTTGTCGAGGTCAACACCCGACCGGCCCCCGCCGAGGAGAACCCGTTCGGCAACGCGTTCTTCGGCGAGACCACCGTGTTGAGCACCGAGGCACAAGCCCAACGCCGCATCGACCCCTTCACCGGCCGCTACTGGAAGGTGATCTCGAACTCCCGCACCAACAAGACCGGCACCGCGACCGGTTACAAGCTGGTCCACGGCGAGAACATCCTGCCCTTCGCCACCGAAGACTCGTCGATCCGCCAACGAGCCGGGTACATGTGGAACCACCTGTGGGTCACGCCCTATGAGCCAACCGAACTCTGGCCCGCCGGCAAGTACCCCAATCAGCACGCCGGTGGGGCCGGACTGCCTGCCTACACCGCCGGTGACCGCGGTGTCGAGAACACCGACGTCGTCCTCTGGTACGTCATGGGCCACAACCATCTCCCGAGCCTGGAGGACTGGCCGGTGATGCCCGTGGCCACCATCGGGTTCACGCTCAAGCCTTCGGGATTCTTCGACCGCAGCCCGGCCATGGATCTTCCGCCGTCGGCCGCCTGTCACGCCGAGACGAACGGCTGCCACTGACGACATCGACCACCGGAGCGAGACAGGCGCGCTCCAAGTTCAGCCCTTGGCTGTTCAGGCTCGCCTCCGTTCAGGCTCGCTTCCACCCAGCTGTGTAGCATCCGGCCATCGAGCCCACCGCTCGACCCGTCGGAGGATCATCACGTGAATGCAACCAACAAGTACTGGACCGAGTCTCGGGTCGAACTGCGGGCGGCCGGCTTCGAACCCGACGACATCGTCGACACGACCGTCGTCACCATCGCCAACGCGTCGACGAATGCCCACCGCTGCAACAATCGGGTGGCCACCATCACCGACCTCTTGCGGGACCTGATCGCCGACGCCGGCGGCCAGGGTCTGCTGGTGGGTGCCCCGGCCGTCTCCGACGCGCTCACTCAGGGCACGCCCAATGCCGGCTACAGCCTGGTGTCACGCGATGTGGTCGCCGACTGCTTCGAGATCGGCCACTACGCCCACCACGGCGACGCCATGATCGTCGTCTCCGGTTGCGACAAGACCGGAGCCGCCGCCCTGATGCCGCTGGCCCGCACCAACGCCTTCGGGCTCGTGCTGTACCCCGGTACCAGTTCGCCCGGACAGGTCCCGTTCGAGCCATGGGCATCCAAGGGCAACAACCTGACGATTCTCGACTACGCCGAGGGTCGGGCCGCTCACGAGGCAGGCCGCATCACTGCTGACGAACTCCGCCAACTGGAACACAGCGTCATGCCGGGGAGCGGTACCTGTGGCGCCATGTTCACGGCCAACACCATGAGCACCCTGGCCGAGTCGATCGGCATGATGCTGCCCCGCGGCGCGTCGCACCCGGCCGACTACGACGCCCGGAGTGACATCCATGCCCACGTGCGGGCCCAGTCAGCGGCGACGGTCGATGCCCTCTTCGGTCTGATCGCCCAAGGCGTCCGCCCGCTCGACATCATGACCGAGAAGGCGTTCGAGAACGCCATCACCACCCTGTATGCGATGGGAGGCTCCACCAACCTGTACCTCCATGTCCTGGCCGTTGCCCGCGAGGCACAGGTGCCCATCACCATCGACCGCATCCAGGAGATCGGTGAACGCGTGCCCTTGATCGCCAACCTGCAACCTCACGGCCCGTACGCCATGGTCTCGTTGCACTCGCTGGGCGGCGTGCCGGTCGTGATGAAGGAGCTGTTGGACCACGGACTCCTGCATGGCGATGTGCTGACGGTGACCGGCAAGACCCTGGCCGAGAACCTGGCCGACGTGCCGACCCTGGACGCCTTGGGCGATCAGAACGTGGTGTTCCCGGTGGATGCCCCCCTCGCCCCCGCCAACAATCACATCAGCGTCTTGACCGGCAACCTTGCGCCCGAGAGCTGCGTCTTGAAGCTGTCGGGCAAGGTGTTGGCCAACGGCCAGTTCCGGGGCGAGGCGCGAGTGTTCGAGTCCGAGGCCGAGACGATGGCTGCCATTCGGGCCGGTGCCATCACTCCCGGAACCGTGGTGGTCGTTCGCAACGTCGGCCCCGTCGGTGGCCCGGGGATGCCGGAGATGGTGATGCTGACGATCGCTCTCCAGGGCCGGGGTCTCGGGGCGGATGTCGCGCTCATCACCGACGGTCGCTTCTCCGGGGTCTCCCATGGAATCTTGATCGGCCACATCTCGCCCGAGGCCGCTCGCGGCGGACCGCTGGCCGCCGTTCGGGATGGCGATTGGATCGTCATCGACCCGGCAGAGCGCACCTTGCACGTCGAGCTCTCCGACGCCGAGATCTCGGACCGGATGGCCGACTGGCAGGCGCCTGATCTCGGCCGCCGGATACGACCGGGATCGGTCCGGGACAAGTACGTGCGGCTCGTCTCGTCTGCCCACTACGGCTGCGTCCTCTGAGCCCGGTGAACCGGCTCGGGCCTGGTCGTCGCCAGCCATTGGTCGCACTGGCCGATCTCTCACGGCTGCGCCTCGAAGGTTGGCACCGCCGGAACCTGCGTACCACACGGACCATGAGAGAATCTGTGGTACTCTCGTGACATGAACGCGGCGCTCGCCTACTTCGATGATCTCCCTCCCGCTCCCCCGCTGCTCGACCGAGCCGCCGTCGAGCAAGCTCGGCTGGTCCGGTTGGCCAGAGACCATCTTGCCAGCCACGAGACCACCGTCGACTACGACGGTCTGGCCCGAGGCCGCAACAGCACGGTGTTGGCAGCCCGGCAATGGGTCAAGCGGCAGCGAGCCAAAGGGCAGTTGTTCGTGGTCGATCACGGAGTCGGCACCCTGGTCCCCTCGTTCCAACTCGACGAAGTGTTCGACGTCGACCAGCGCGTCGCTGCGGTCGTCGAGCAGCTCTTGGCGGCGGGCTCGAGCGGCTGGGCGATCTGGCAGTGGTTCACCGCCTTCAACCCGTGGATCGAGGCCCGTCCGATCGACGTCATCGGCACCCCCGACCTCGACCGGGCCGTGGCTGGTCTCCTGGCGATCTGAGAGACCGGGGTGGGGCAGCCGTGCGGCCGGGCCGATTGTCCGATCATCGACCCACGCAGCGTCGATCGACGGGCACTACGAGTCCACACCATTGCTGGTGGCAGCGAACACTTCCGAGCCACGCATCGCCGTTTCGATGCCAACACGTTCACGCCCGCTGGTGTCGGCAACGGCCGATTCTCTCCCCTCGAAGGACGAGGCCACACCTATGTCGCCCGCCAGCGATCGGCGGCCTTGCTCGAATCGGTCTTTCACGAAGCGTCGGGTCCGAACCCCCGGATCTACCGCTCTCAGCTCGCCGACCATCAGATCGTCCGTCTGCACGTCGTCGATCCGGTCCGCGTCCTCGACCTGCGGGATCCGGCACTGGCAGAACTCGGATTGGAGCGATCGCAACTGACAGCTGCCAACCCGGTGCACTATCCGTGCACTCGTTCGGTGGCCGAGCGGATCGTCGGCACCAAGGGAACTGCGGGGCTGGTTTGGACCTCACGCCAGGGCTCCCTGCATGCCGAACGCAATCGCGACGGCCTGGCGGCTGAAGTCCTGCGCCATGACAGTCTGGACGTGGCCGTGTTCTACACGCCCGACCACAGCGGTCTCATCGAGATGATCGACGCCGAACCGCTGATGCAGGCCGACGGGCCATCGAGGTTCGTGGTCGAGTTGGCGAACCTGTTGCGCATCGCCATTCTCTGACGGCGACGGCCGGAATCGGTGGTGGTACAGACGGTTGTCGGAATCGGGGGGCGGCAGTAGGTTCGGTTCGACCAACGAGGGGGACCCTGTGAAAGAGCTCGTGGATCGAATCGCCGTCATCACCGGTGCCGCCAGCGGCATCGGCCTGGCCACGGCTCACCGACTGGCCGACGAAGGAATGCACCTGGCGTTGGCCGACATCGAGGGTGACGGGCTGGAGCAGGCCGCCGATGCCATCCGGGCCAAGGGGGTCGACGTGCTGGCCCGACGGACCGACGTCATGTCCGAGGATGCGGTGAACGATCTGGCCGACGCCACCTTCGACCGGTTCGGAGGGGTGCACGTGCTGTTCAACAACGCCGGCGTGGCCGCCACCGCCGCCACCCTGCGGACTCGGGCCTGGGAGGGTTCGCTGGCCGATTGGGATTGGACGATGGGCGTGAACCTCAGGGGCGTGCTCCATGGGGTTCGAGCGTTCGTGCCCCGCATGCTGGCCAATGGCGACGAGGGCCACATCGTCAATACCGCCTCGATCGCAGGGTTGGTGAGCGGCGCCAACCCGTACAACGTGTCGAAACATGGCGTGGTCTGCCTGACCGAGGGGATGTACCTCGACCTCGCGGAGATGGGTTCGTCGCTGTCGGCGTCGGTCCTGTGCCCTGGCCTCATCAACACCCGGATCCTCGAGGCCGAGCGGAACCGACCCAGCGATCTGGGGCGCTCGCCCGACGTCGCCGAGTTGCGAACGGACCTCCAGGAGTTCGCGGCCGGATTCGAGGCGGCGCTCAAGGGCGGCTACGAGCCCGAGGTGGTCGCCGACCATGTCGTCGAGGGAATCCTGGAGAGCCGTTTCTACCTCTTCCCGGCCCAGCCAGAGGTGCTCGGCCGGGTCGACGACCGCTTCCGCCGATTGCTCGAGCGGAGCAACCCGACGCCTCGCTCGTGATCGGCCGGAGCACTCAGGCTCGCCAGCGATCCAGATCGACGCGAGGCGACAGTTGGGCGAACACCTGGAAGCGGGGACCCTCGACTTCGCGGCTGATGTGACCCTGGCCGGTGAGGTCATCGGCCAGCAGTACGTCGCCCGGTCCGAAGGTTCGCCTGGTGCCATCGCCCACCTCGATCTCGGTTCGTCCGATGATGTGGATGGCGAACTGGCGGCGCGGAGCCACGTGGAAGTCCCAGACCTCGGGGCCCGCCTCGGTCGTATCGCGAAAGAAGATCGACTCGATGGGGATGGCGCTGGACATGGCGCCGGCGGCCGAGACCGTCAGCGGAAGATCGAGCTCTTCGAAGTGCGTCCGGTCGTCGTCGCCGGTGTACAGCCGAGTGACGAGCATGATGACGGCACCGTCAACCGGCGACGGGCTGAACCCGTTCACCATTGGCATTCACCGGCGGGTGGAGAGCATCGGCGGGACCGAAGGTCTTGGTCCACGCTGCGAACTCGAGCAGGATCCCGTCCGGGTCCCGGAAGTAGACCGAACGCACGAAGACCCCATCGTGCATCTCCCGGGCCACCGTTGCCTCACTATCGTCGTGATTCAACACCGGGCTGACCTCGACACCTTTGGCCTCGAGCTTCTCGACGTACTCGTCGAACTTGTCGGCCGGCACATCGAAGGCGAGATGATTC
>CALACD010000160.1 GCA_937890445.1 uncultured Acidimicrobiia bacterium
CCTGAACACTGACCGCGACCACGTCGGACAGTGCTACTTCGACGGCCGAGCGCATGGCCCAGACGCGATCCCAACCCTTCGGTTCGACTCGGAGACGATCAGCGTCGAGGTGAATCTCTACGGACACCGTTCCCACTGTAGGCCAGCCCACTGTAGGCCAGCACAGCTCGAGCACCCGCCAATCGGGGTCCACCTCGAGGCGGACCGCTTTGTCCTTTGCCCGGCAGGGCCTTAACGTCCCACCCATGAAGCTGAGCACGTCCATTGGATTCAACGGTGACCCGAGGAAGATGGCCCAGCGGGCCCGAGATCTGGAGTCGGCGGGAATCGACCTGCTGTGGGGAGGCGAGATCTACGGATTCGACCTGGTCTCGACCCTGGCCTACCTCGCCGGACAAACCGAGACCGTCGAGCTCATGACCGGCATTCTTCCCGTCTACTCCCGCAGCCCCGCCCTGATCGCACAGACAGCGGCCACCATCGACGCACTGTCCGATGGTCGCTTCGTGCTCGGCCTGGGAACATCGGGCCCCCAGGTCATCGAGGGGTGGCACGGCTACCCGTTCGACAAGCCGATGGCCCGAACCCGCGACACCATCGAGATCTGCCGCAAGGTGTGGAGCGGCGACAAGGTCAGCCATGACGGAAAGGCCTTCAAGCTGCCCCTACCCGAGGGCCAGGGAACGGGACTGGGCAAGCCGCTCAAGTTCATGAACAAGCCGCTCCGTGCCGACATCCCGGTGGTGATCGCCTCGATCGGTCCCAAGAACGTCGAGCTGACGGCCGAGATCGCAAACGGCTGGCAACCCATCCATTTCGTCCCTGACCGCTTCCGCCAGGTCTGGGGGGAATCGCTCGACGCCGGCGCCGCCAAACGTTCACCCGAACTACCGCCGCTCGACATCATCGCAGGTGGCGTCGTCGCGCTGGGCGACGGTCCCGAAGTGGCCGAGGCCCGAGAGGCGGCCCGAGCCCACATCGCCTTCTACGTGGGCGGTATGGGAGCCAAGTCGAAGAACTTCTACAACGATCTCTTCCGTCGCTACGGCTGGGAGGAAGAAGCGGAGAAGATCCAGGATCTCTTCCTGTCGGGCAAACGAGCCGAGGCCACCGCCGCGGTTCCCGACGAGTACCTCGATCTGTCGATGCTGTCCGGTGACGAGGGGCATGTCCGCGAACGGCTTGCGGTGTACAAGGACGTGGGGGTGACCTACCTGAACATCGACCCCCAGGGCGACGACACGTTGGGCACGATCGAGAAGATCAAGGCCTGGATCGAGTAACCGTTTGCCCCCACCACCTGCAGCCCGATGATCTCGCTGCTGGTCGACGTGCTCGGCCCCGTGGTCATCATCGTCACCATCGGCGCCTTTGCGTTGCCGCGCCTGGGCGTCGACCCCAAGACGCTGTCGACGCTGGCCTTCTGGGTCCTCGGACCGGCCTTCGTCTTCGACCTGTTCGCCCAGAGCAACCTGTCGGGAGGCCTGGTCGCCCGTCTCGTCCTCTCCGGACTTGCGGGCATGGTGGCGGCGGGATTGCTCTCGCTGGCGGCCAACCGCATCGCCGGTTCAACCGGATCGGTGACGGCGGCTTCGGTCATGACGTCGGCCTACGGCAACGTCGGCAACGCCGGTTTGGCCATCACGTCGTTCGCGCTGGGTCCGACCGCCCTGGCGGCTGCCGGTGTGCTGATGCTGACCGTCAACGTGACCGGCATCACCCTCGGGGTCGCCCTGGCCGAAGGTCAGCAAGGAAGCATCCGAAGTGCCATCGGCCGTTCCTTGCGAACGCCGATGACGGTTGCTGCTGGCGCCGCCGTTCTCCTCAACCTCACCAACGTGACCACGCCGCTCGCGCTCGATCGGGCCGTCGGCCTGCTGGCCGGCGCCATGATCCCGGTCATGTTGCTCGGGTTGGGAGGACAACTGGCTCGCACGACGATCACGGAGTTCACCGCCGATCTCGCCATCTCCTCGGTGGCCAAATTGTTGGTGGCGCCGACGGCAGCCGGCGTCGTTGCGCTCGCTCTCGGACTCGGCGGCGACGATCTGGGTGCCGTCGTACTGCAGTCAGCCATGCCACCCGCGGTGTTCTGCCTGGCCGTCGCCCTGGAACGGGACCTCGAGCCAGAACGGGTCACGACTGCGGTCGTGGCGCTGACCATTCTGTCGATCGTCACACTTCCCATGGTGCTCTTCATCCTCGATCCATGAACCGGTATCGAAATCGCCCTCGGCAGACGCTCGTCGGGACGAATCGGACCTCGCCGCCCTACCCTTGAGAGATGCGCGCTCGGGGCGGACTCGCCGACTTGTTCGGTGAACCAGGGATGGAGGCGACCTTCGTGGCCGCAGATCCTCCTCGCGCCTCGTGGCTGGCCCTGTGGCACCCGACTCGCATGATCGGACCCGCCGACACCGATCTGGAGGTGGTGCAGCCCGTCGACGGGAAGATGCAACGAGTCACGGCCCGAGTCCTGCGAGTACCGGTCGCCGACGCCATCGAACCGCTGTTCCGACAACCGGCCGATGCCACCTGTGGAGAGTCGGTCCGGGTCTTCGCCACCGCGACCAGACTTGCGCTGCACTTGGTCAGTCGGGGCCGGATCCAGCCGTCCCTCACGCCGTTCGGCATCGACACCTGGAGGCTCGGTCCACTGGATCCGGCCGACATGGCTCGGCAACGCCAACTGGTCGACGCAACCCCGGCGACCGCCCACTCACTGCCCATCGGCAGCCACGAACCCCTGCGCATCACCTCGGCCGCCAGCGCCATCGAGGACTTCGGTCACGCCGTGGTCGACGCCTTCGCCCGAACGTCGGCCGCCCCGATCGCGGCAGGCCATGCCGCCTTTGCTGCGATCCGCCCCGTCACCGTCGACGCCCGAGCGGCCCTGGAATCATTCTCCGCCCTGGCCGATACCAACCGTCCCCCCTTGGCCACCCTGCGACTGCACCCGCCCGACATCGACGGCGACCCGTTCGTGGCTACGGTCGCGCTCCAGAGCCGAAGTGACGCCGGCCTGATCGTGACCGCAGCATCGTTGTGGGCCGCCCCGGACAACATCCGCGCTCGATTCCGACAAACCGAGAGCAGCCTCCTGGTCACGTTGCGCCGGGCGTCGCAGGTGTGGCCACCGCTCGTTCGGCTCCTGGAGCAGCCATGGCCCACCCAGTTCGCCCTGACCGACGACGAGGTCGACGAGTTGCTCGGCCCGACCGCGAATCGGCTGGGCGCGATCGGACTGTCGATCCTTGCCCCCAGTGACCTGTTCCGGTCGATCGATTTCACCCCGGTCGTCACCAACGCCGCCCCGGCATCGCTCAGCGGGCGAGGGCTCGACCTGGCCTCGCTTCTCGAACTGCGCTGGCAGGGTTCGGTCGACGGCGAACAGCTCACCGACTTCGAGTTGGACGCGCTGGCCAATGCCAAGCGATCGGTGATCCAGCTGCGCGGTCAGTGGGTTCGCGTCGATGCCGAGAACCTTCGGCGATTGGAGGATCGGCAATCCATCGGCGCGTCGAGCGTGGTGGCTGCGGCCATGGGAGCGTCCATCAGCATCGGCGGCGAATTTCACGATGTGGAGGTGATCGGGCCCTTGGCCGAACTCGGCGAGCGCCTCCGACTCCTCGACGGCGACCATGCCATCACCAGCCCCGCCAAGCTGATCGGGTCCCTTCGTCCCTATCAGGAACGAGGTCTGGCATGGCTGGCCGAGATGGACACCCTGGGAGTCGGTGGCATCCTGGCCGACGACATGGGACTGGGGAAGACCGTGCAGATCATCGCCCTCATGCTGCACCGCTCCGAGGTCGACAACGCGCCGTCCCTGGTCATCTGCCCGGCATCCGTGGTCGGCAACTGGGAACGAGAGATCCATCGGTTCGCCCCCGAGATCGCCGTGCACCGCTACCACGGTCCGCAACGGCTCCTGGGTGACGTCGCTCCTGGTTCCGTCGTCCTCACGACCTATGGCGTGGCGCGACGCGACGCAGCGCTCTTGTCGGAGATTCCGTGGGGGCTCACGATCGCCGACGAGGCCCAAGCCATCAAGAACCCCTACAGCCGAACGGCGAGGGCGTTGCGCACCATTGCGTCGCAGAGTCGCTTCGCGCTCAGCGGCACGCCGGTGCAGAACCAGTTGACCGACTTGTGGGCGATCCTCGACTGGACCACGCCCGGACTCCTCGGTCCGCTGGAGCGGTTCCGTCAGGAGATCGCCATCCCGGTCGAGCGAGACCGCGATGCCGAAGCAACCGAACACCTCAACCGTCTCCTGCGCCCCTTCCTGCTGCGGCGACGCAAGACCGACCCCGACATCGCTCCGGATCTACCGCCGAAGACCGAAACCGACGAGATCGTGCCTCTCACGGTGGAGCAGGCAGCCCTGTATCGCGCTGCGGTGGCCGAGATCATGGCCGAGATCGCCGAGGCTGCCGGCATCAGTCGGCGGGGCCTGGTACTCAAACTGGTCACGCAGCTGAAGCAGATCTGCAATCACCCGGTGCAGCTCGTGGCCGACACCGAACCGCTGGCCGGGCGCTCGGGCAAGCTGACACGGGCCACCGAACTGCTGGAGACCGTCCGCGACGAGGGCGATGCCGCCCTGCTGTTCACCCAGTACGTCACCATGGGCCGGCTTCTCGAGGGTTATCTGACCGAACTCGGCTTTCGTACCCACTTCCTCCACGGATCGTTGTCCCTGACACAACGGGAGGAGATGGTTGCCAGCTTCCAGGCCGGGGGCGCCGACGTGTTCATCATCTCACTGCGGGCCGGCGGTATCGGGCTGAACCTGACCGCGGCCACCCATGTCATCCACTACGACCGCTGGTGGAACCCGGCGGTCGAGGACCAGGCCAGCGATCGTGCGTGGCGCATCGGCCAGGACCGCCCGGTCCAGATCCATCGTCTGATCAGCGAGGGAACGATCGAGGACCGCATCTCGACCCTGCTCCAGGACAAGCGTCAGTTGGCAGACGCGGTGGTGGGGTCGGGCGAAGGCTGGATCTCGGAGCTCGACGATGACTCGCTGGCCGAACTCGTTGCGTTGTCCG
>CALACD010000161.1 GCA_937890445.1 uncultured Acidimicrobiia bacterium
TGGCGACCTCGGTCGATTCGGTGACGACGGGCGGCTGATCGTCGATGGGCGCAAGGGCGACGTCATCGCCACCGGTGGCGAGAAGGTCTGGCCCGAGCGTGCCGAGCGGATCCTGATCGATCAGCCCGGTGTGGCCGACGTGGCCCTGGTCGGCCGGCCCCACCCCGAATGGGGACACCAGGTCGTTGCCGTCATCGTCGCCGACGGCGACGGTCCGAACCTCGATCAGCTCCGCGAAGCGGTCCGAGCCGAACTGCCGGTCTGGTATGCGCCCCGAGCGATCGAGCTGACCGACGCCATTCCCCGCACCGCCCTCGGCAAACTCCAGCGCGGTCGGGTCTAGCTCGACATGTTCTGGATGAGGGAGTCGGCCAGAGCCCGGAGTTCGGGCTTCTGGACCTTGCCGCTGGCCGTCATCGGCAAGGCGTCGAGGGCCCGGACGAAGCGGGGCACCTTGTAGTTCGCCATGCGCTCCCGGCACCAGGCGATGATCTCGGCCTCGACGATCGTTGCTCCCGGGGCCGGTATCACGAAGGCGGCACCGACCTCGCCCATCCGATCGTCGGGTACGCCGATGACGGCAACGATGCCGATGTCGGGGTGCTCGATCATCATCCGTTCGATCTCGGCCGGATAGGCATTGAATCCGCCCATGATGAACATGTCCTTCTTCCGGTCGGTGATGTCGATGTTGCCGTCGGCGTCCATCACCGCCACGTCACCGGTCCGCAGCCAGCCATCGGGGGTGATGGTCTCGGCCGTCTTGTCGGGATCATCGAGGTAACCCGGGGTCACCTGGAATCCACGAACCAGGAGCTCTCCCTCGGACCCGAGCGGCACGTCGTTCAGTTCGTCGTCGACGATCCGCAGTTCGATACCGTCGCCGGCCCGACCCGATGTGCCGGCAACGATCTCGGGCGAATCGCCGGCCCGGGTGTAGGTCGCCAGGCCCGAGGTCTCGGTCATGCCGTAGGCGGTCACGACGGTCGAGAATCCGAGCCGTTCCTTCATGGCGATCACCATCTCGACCGGAATGGTGGCCGCACCCGTCATGCATCCCCGGAGCGACGAGATGTCATAGGATTCGAGATCGGGGTGGTTCAGCAGCGACTGGAACAGTGCGGGTGGACCGGGGAACACCGTGATGCGCTCGCGTTGGATCAACTCGAGCACGTCGGTGGCGTCGAAGATGGCCACCGGCACGTTGGTCGCCCCCTTGACGAGGGACACGATGATGCCGCAATTGAACCCGAAGGCGTGGAAGTACGGGTTGACCAGCAGATACGGGTCGCCCTGGCCGACGCCCAGCCCCGTGGCGCAGGGGTCGAACACCCGGATGATGGCGCTGCCCCGGACCTGGACTCCCTTGGGCAGGCCGGTCGTCCCCGAGGTGAACATCACCAGATTGATGTCGTCGATGCCGACCGCGTCGGAGCGACGATCGATCTCGTCGCGGTGCTCGGTGCCCTCACCACGTGCCATGAAGTCACCGAAAGCGGTCACGTTGCGCTGCGAGGCACCACGGGGGGCTTCTGCGCCGGCGGCCACACGATCAGCGGTCATGTCCACGATCTCGACCAGATCTGGCAAGTCCTGGTCCTCCAAGGACGCCACGTAGTCGGTGTCGAGGAAGCCGTCGGCGATGAACAGCATCTTGACCTTCGCCGTGGCCAACACGTAGCCGGCTTCGCCACCCTTGAATCGGGTGTTGACCGGGACCAGAATCCCGCCCGCTCGGGCCGTGGCCAGGCCGGCCACGATCCACTCCCAGCGGTTGGGCGCCCAAACCGACACGGCGTCACCGGCCTGGATTCCCGACGCCACCATGGCCTGAGCCGCCTGACCGATCAGGGCACCGAGTTCGGTGTAGGTGATGCGGCGGTCTCGGTCGATGACGGCCAGGGTGTCGCCATAGGTGGCCGCCGACCAGCGGATGAGTTCGGGGATGGTTGCATGCTCGGGGTTCACGGGCGCGAAGGTAGCTCGACTGGCGGTCGGCGCCCAGTTCCGCCGTCACCACGGCGATCTCGGCGCCCTCACGACAGTCAGCCGCCTCGGTCAGCCGCCACGGTCAGCTGTGACGGTCAGCTGTGACGGTCAGCTGTGACGGTCAGATGATGGCCGTCTCGGCGAACGGGATGCCGTCGAGGATTCGCTGGTACCCGAGCGGCGTGAGATCGAGCGTCCGGTACCGGCCGTAGGCGACCAACTCGGATACGCCGCGACCAATGGCAGGTGATTGCTGCATGCCGTGTCCCGAGAACCCGTTGGCGAACACGAAATTCGCGACCTCTGGATGCGGTCCGACGACCACGTTGTGGTCGAGCGTGTTGTACGCATAGTGACCAGCCCACTGGTTGATCACCTTGAGGCGCTCGAAGGCCGGAATGCGGTGCACCAGCGCCGGCCACACCTTGCGTTCGAAGATGTCGGGATCCATGGCGAAATCGTCGTAGCCGACCGGAGGATCGTCGTCGGGCGGGCAACCGGCCATGTAGGCCGATCCATCGGAACGCACGTGGACCCCGGAAGGATCGATGGTCAGGGGCAGGTCGCGATCGAGGGGGACGGCTGCATCGAACACGAACGTGAACCGTTTCCGAGGCTCGACCGGCAGGTCGAAACCGGCCATGGCGGCCACCTCCACCGCTCGTGGTCCGGCCGCATTCACGACCAGACCGGCCCGGATCTGCTGTCCCGTCGCCAGTGCGACCGAGGTGATCCGTCCCGACGACGAGGCCACGCCGACCACCTCGTCCTGCACGTACTCCACGCCCAGCTGGCGGGCCTTGCGTCGCCACCAGTCGAACATCGTGCCCGAGTCGAAGTAGCCCTCGTCGACGCGGTTGTGGCTGCCGCAGACGATGTCGTCGAGGTGGAAGAACGGGTACGCGGCGGCGATTTCGGTCGGAGTCAGGATGACGGTGCCGGCGCCCAGTTGCCGCTGGACGTCCTGGCTGGCCCGAAGGGTCGCGGCGAAGCCCTCATCGCCGGCCAGATACAGGTAGCCGAAATGATGGACGAAGATGTCGGGAATCTCCGGATCGCCACCCAAGAGGTGCCGGAAGTTGCGCACGACGTCAGCCCCGTACCGAGACATCTGGATGTTCAACGGATTGGAGAACTGTTGACGCATGCAGCTGTTGGTGTGCGAGGTCGACGCCGTTCGGTACGACGGGTCGCGTTCCACCACCAGCACGGTGCCGTCGAAGTCGGGGTTGGCAGCCAGGTGCCAGGCGATCGACGAGCCGATCACGGCACCGCCGATGATGACCACGTCGTAGCCGTCATTGCGAGGTCCATCACTGCTGGGGGGTTGGCCCGTCACACTTCGATGCTAAGCCACGGATCACGCGCCACCACGACGGGCTAGCGTGCGGCCATGGACGTGGTGATCAGAGGTGGCACAGTGGCAACAGGCGGCGGGGCCGCCGTGACCGATGTCGGAATCGACGGTGGCAAGATCGTGCAACTCGGTGGTTCGATGACGGGCACCACCGAGATCGATGCGACCGGCCGCTACGTGCTTCCGGGTGGGGTCGACCCCCACGTCCACCTGACTCCTCCCCGCACCGGTCCTGGCATCCACAGTTGGGCCGACGATTTCGAGGTCGGGACCCGGGCCGCGCTGGCCGGCGGTGTCACCACGGTCGGCAACATGTCGTTCCCCCGGAGCGGGGAGCAGATGATGCCGGGGATGGAGCGAGACCTGGCCGATGCTGCGGCCCACGCCGTCGCCGACTACTTCCAACATCCGGTGTTGCTCGATCCCGACGATGAAGGAATCGACCAGATCGCCGAACTGACGGCGATGGGTCATCCCAGCGTGAAGATCTTCCTGTCGTTCAAGCGGTTCGATCGCCAGGTCGACCGGTTCGTCCTGGCCATGCGACGGGCAGCCGAGGTCGGTTCGGTGGTGCTCGTCCACTGCGAGGACGCCGCCATCATGGGGTGCTGCGGCGACATGTTGCGCGAACAGGGGCTCGACGAACACCGCCACTACCCCGAGACCCGGCCGGTGGAAGCCGAACGAGTGGCCACCGAGCGGGCGATCGGCTACTGCGAGACCACGGGCGCGGCCACCTACGTGGTGCATCTTTCCAGCCAGGCTGCGCTGGCTGCCTGCCGTCGAGGTCGGGCCCGGGGTCTACCCCTCTACGTCGAGACGCGACCCATCTATCTGCACCTCGAACGGTCGCGCTTCGACGAGCCCGACGGGGCCAAGTACGCGGGCGCGCCCCCGCTGCGTCTGGATGCCGACCGGGAAGCGCTCTGGTCGGGGATCGCCGATGGGACGGTGTCGACGGTGGCCACCGATCACGCCCCCTGGACCCTGGCACAGAAACTCGATCCGGCGCTCGGGGCGGCCGAGCTTCGTCAGGGCATGGCCGAACTGGAGACGATCATGCCGATGCTGTGGTCGTTGGGGGTCGCCACCGGAAAGATGTCGCTGGCCCGCTTCGTGGAGATGACCAGTTCCAACCCGGCCAAGTTGTTCGGCATGTATCCCCAGAAGGGCTGCATCGCTCCCGGTTCCGATGCCGATCTCGTGGTCTGGGACCCCAACGAGACCCGGATCATCGACGGATCGGCCATGCACTCCAGGGCCGGCTACTCACCCTACGACGGCTGGGAGGTGACGGGTTGGCCCGAATTCACGCTCGGTCGCGGCGAGATCGTGGCCGAAGGCGCTCGGGTCACGGCCGAACCGGGCCGAGGGGCCCTGGTGCCCCGGATGCCGTTCCAGCGGCCCTGAGCGGGTCCACCCGGCGCGGCTCGATCAGTCGACGGCGATGATGCTGGCTTCGCCCAACCCGGCGATGCGATAGGTCACCCGGTCCCCGGACGCGACGGGCTTGGGAGCGAACGCGCTACCCGTCAACACGATCTGACCGGCATCGAGGGTCCGGCCTCGAGTGGACAGGTGGTTGGCGATCCAGGCCAGACCTTCGAACGGATGCCCCATGGCGGCGCCGGTGACGCCGGTGTCGACGATCTCGCCGTTCCATTCGACCTCGACCGCAGCGGTCTCCAGATCCAGCGCAGACCAGTCATC
>CALACD010000162.1 GCA_937890445.1 uncultured Acidimicrobiia bacterium
TAGGCGGAGTGGGACGTCGACGTCGCTCGCGGCGCCTTGGCCTTGACCGACCTCGTCTAGTTGGAAGTGATTCGGAGTGTGGAGCTTCGGGCAAATCAGATCGATTCGATCTGCGAACAGGATAGGGCGTGCGATGTCAAACACAAGGTCCATACAGGCGACGATCGTCGTTGCCGCTTCGATCGATTCCGGAGACGCCGGATGCCCTTGACCTCGTTTCCAGCTGCAGCCCGCCAGTTGGTGGCGGCGTCGGTCCCGTTGGCGATCGGGAGACTTCGTCATGAAAATGAGACGGTCGCGGTGTGGATCAAGCCGGGCGAATCATGGTTCGAGGTGCTCACGGAAATCGAGATCGTGAGCTTTCCCGAACTCGCGGGAATCTTCGACAGCTCCATGAACGACTTCGAGTTTCTGGCCATCGTCGGTCCGGCAGCCGATCGTGGCCAGCAGGTCCTGCACGTGATGAGAGTTGCGTTCCCGAGTAGCGACCGATTCTGCTTCTTGCTCGAGGACCTGATTCGAAGTGGTCAAGTTTCAAGGCCCGAAATCGTGGAGGATCTTGCCCTTCGAGGCCTGGATCCGCTCGGTCTGCTGTCCGTTGAGTCGTCGGCGCGGGTGCAGCCGCTGTCCGCCGCGGGATCTGCTGCCGTCGCTGCCTATCGCTCGGTGCTGGACCGAGTGGTGCGCGATGGTTTCTGTGGTGTCGTGGCTCATCAGAATCGGGCAGCCCAACGTTCCTTCGGGCGTATTGGATTGGGCACTGAGCCGATCCTTTCGAATCGGGTCGTGCACACGCCAGATGGTCACGGAGGTCTTGACTCCCGTTATCAACCGCGTGTCATCCCGCTTCCGCTGTCGGTCCGGGAGGTGCTGTCGGGCGGTGAGCAAGGTCTCACTGCACTCAGCACCGTCGACGGTGCCTGGCAGCGCATAGACCCAGGAGTCGGTCGCACAGCCTCGTAACTCTCAAATTCGTGTGACGCCCACCGATGAGTAGGGAGTGACGACGAAACGCCTGGGCGCTGTCTCCCTCTTGTACGCCACCATCGTCCTGGCTGGCGCGTCTCTGGGGTCGGACGGAGGGTTTCTTTCCTACCTGGCAATCGGACTTGGGTGCGCTACTCTCAATTGGTCGGCCGGTCGGCGTCTCCCAGAATTCCGATGGCCGTTCCACCTTGCCGCAGCGTTCGTCGGCGTCTTCATGCTCGCTCGGGTGATGGAACGATTCTGGGGCTCCAGTCCTGTCGTTGGGATCAGCTATGGATTTGCCTACGCACTGGCCGCAGCGACGGTCGCGTTTCTCGTCCGCTTTCGGGTCCGGCGCGTCGAGATCGCTGCAGTTCTCGAGGCGATGTTGGTCACGGCTGGCATGCTGTTGCTGCTCGTGCTCGCACAGATCGTTCTACCGGCGATCCGGCTGGATGGTCCGATCGTGTCGGTCGCCTTGGCCACGACCTTCCTGATGTCGCTGGCCTTTCTCGGCAGGGCGGCAGCCGGTGCAGCCTGGCCACTATGGTTTGCCACCGTCATCTTGTCGATAGCCGTCGAGCTCATCTACGGATTCCGCGAGACCAGTTCCTTGGCGTTGTTGTTCACGACTCACCTCGGATCGGTGGCCTTCGTGCCACTCTCGTTGGTTGCTCTCTGGGATGCGCCGCTTCGACTCTCGGTGGCCGACGAGATGCTTGTTCGCCGGCCGATCGGTCGTGCGCAGTTGGCCGTCACGTTCGGCTTGCTGGCGTTCCCGCCACTGATGCTGGTCGCCCTTGATCGTCAAACCGTGGCGTTCGACCCATCGGTGTGGATCGCCGTGGGCTCGGTGGTGGTTGCTGCCATCATCCTCTGGAGGTCCGATCTCTTGATCCGGGATCGGGACCGCTCGTTTCGACAAGAAGGATCGTTGAGGGCCTTGGCCGAAGAGCTCCTGCTTGTTTCCGATCGAGGCGATGCGCTTCTGGCCTGCGCCCGAGTCCAGGCTGCATTTGGGGCCGGGCCAGCAAGGGGCATTCGATTCGTAGCCGACGATGGGCGGGTGTTGGTTCAGAGCGACGACGCTCTAGGCCTTGTCGTTGCGCCGTCGGCAGGCGTGGCCGGAGAGGATGCTGCTGCGGTCATGACCGTCGAAGAGCTCGACAACGTGCGAGGAGGGCACTTCGAAGTTGACGCACGAGGTGCGTCGGGGATCGACTCGTATGTTGCGACCATCGATGCGTTGCTGCAGCTCACCTTCGACTCGCTCGACCACCGGGAACAGACCCACCAGCAGCGAGCCGATGCCCGCTTCCGGGCCCTGGTGCAGGATTCCAACGACGTCGTTGCCCTGGTGGGTATCGAGACCGGGAACGTGGAACTGATCTCGCCGACCGTGGAACGCCTCTTCGGCTACCGCGAGGGCGATTACCTCGGATCCAGCCCGCTTCAACACCTCTTCGCCGATGATCGCTCGAAGGTGGAGGACGAGTTGCGAGCCGACGACGAACTCGATGCGCTCGATGTTCGGATCGAGCACGCTGACGGCGAGTTCCGATGGTTCGATCTGTCGGTGCGTGAACTGTCCCCCGATGACGAGATCTCGGGTCGGCTGTACAGCTTCGCCGACATCCACGACCGCAAGCTGGCCGAGCTCCAGGTGTTGTCGTCGGAGAGTCGCTACCGAGCCCTGGTCAGCAACGCCAGCGACGTCTTCGCCCTGATCGATGCCGACGAGCGGATCACCTTCGTGAGTCACAACGTCACGCGGTTGCTCGGTTTCAGTCCCGAGAATCTCATCGGCACGCAAGTACGGAGCCTGCTGACCGAGCGGGGCTCGGCTGATCTCCATCGAGCACTCGAACGTTTCGATCACCTGCTCGAAGGCGAGACCATCGAACTACGACTTCGCACCCAGGACGGCGACGAGCGGATCGGCGCCGTTGCCTTCTCCGACCCCAGCCTCGGCGGTAGTGGCGAGATGCTCGTCACCGTGCACGATCTCACCGAGCAACGGCGACTCGAGGAAAGTTTGCGGAATCAGGCGCTGCACGACCCTCTGACCGGCCTGTTCAACCGGGCGTCCCTCTACCCCGAGTTGCAGCGATCGCTCCAGCGGCTGGCCGTTGGAGAGACGCTCGGTGTGCTCCACCTGAATGTGCGGGAGTTCAAAGCCGTCAACGAGAGTCTGGGCTTCGCCACCGGTGACGAACTGCTGGTTGCGATCGCCACCCGTCTCCGAGCCAGTCTCCGAGGAAACGACACCATTGCCCGACTCGGCGCCGATGAGTTCGCCGTCATCACCGCGGTCAGAGACCGTGCCGGTCTGGACGAGTTCGCCGACCGGTTGCTTCGGACATTCGACGAGCGGTTCGACATCGATGACCGCCAGATCGCCGTCGATGCGTGTCTCGGCCTGATCTCGACATCGGATCGTCGGTCCAACGCCACCACGCTGCTGGAGAATGTCGCACTCGCCGTTCGCGAAGCTCGCACCAGTGACCGCTCGATCGTCGTGTTCGACGAGAAGATGCGAATCGAGGCTGCCGAACGGTACGAATTGGCCTCGGAGATCCTCGGTGCCATCGACGACGGCCAGTTCGGCGTCGTCTATCAGCCCGTGTTCGAACTCGACTCCAATCGTGTCTCGAGCGTCGAAGCGCTCCTGAGGTGGACCCACCCTCGGCGAGGTCCGGTGTCGCCGGGGGTGTTCATTCCCCTGGCCGAACACACCGGAGCCATCGTGGAACTCGGCCGCTGGGTACTGCGAGAAGCCTGCGGACAACTCGCGACCTGGCATGGCAACCTGGCCGGAGGCAAACGACTGGGTCTGGCCGTCAATCTGTCAGCGCGCCAACTCGAAGTCGCCGGCGAGGTCCAGCGTCTGCTGGACATCATCGACGAATCCGGTGTTTCCCCGGCCGCCCTGACCATCGAGCTGACCGAATCGACCATGATCGAAGACGCCGATTGGCTCCGGGGCCAGCTCGAGGAGTTTCGAGCGCTCGGTATCCGGATCGCGGTCGATGATTTCGGAACCGGGGCTGCTGGCATCGGGCATCTGCGCGATGTCCCTTTCGACATTCTGAAGGTCGACAAGTCCTATGTGGACAACATCGGCGTGACCGAGGAGGCCAGCAACCTGGTGAGCGGTGTCGTCGAACTCGCCCACAGCATGCGCACCAAGTTGGTGGCCGAAGGCATCGAGAACCCGGTGCAGGCCGCGCTGTTGAAGGAGCTGAACTGTGACTACGGTCAGGGCTTCTACCTGGGACGGCCGATGGATCCGGTCAGTCTCGAGAGGTGGTTTGCCGAGGGTCGAGCCGGTTCGACCGCGTCACTGATCCTCAACGAGCCGTCGTGGTGACCGCTAGCGTCGGCCAGCGATGGGCAACCCCGAGCGAAGAGCTTCCGCGTGCGGAACGAGGAGCCTCCTCGTCTTCGCTGCGGTGATCTCGTTCACGGTCGCGGCATGTTCCGGTGATGGGTTGTCGGAAGATCTGGTGGCGGCGACCACGTTGCGAGTGGCCGATGTCCTGGAAACGGCACAGGTCCAGCTCGATGGCGTGTCGGCCGAGTGCACCGCACGCCGTTTGACCGATGCCGAGGCAGTCGAGCTCACGGTCGAGCCCATGGCCGCGACGTTGGCTGCGACGTTGGCCCAGGCCGCCGTCGAGTGTGCCGGCTCGACCGTCATCGCTCGGGCCGCGCTCGCTCCGCTGGCGGTTGGTGCAGCGGACCGTTCGATCGAATGTGCCGCCGAGAACCTCGACCAGGAGTTCGTCGTAGGGTTGCTGGCCGCCAATCTGACCTCGGAGGTCGACGACCAGCCGCTGGTCGAACTCGAGGTTGCCACCGCGCTCGGTCTCTGCCTCAGCCCGGAGGAACTGCTCGACCAATCGTCCTAGCGGTTGGCCCAGTTCACCTGCTGACCGTGCAGGAAACCGGCCATCGCGGCCTGGGAATCCTCGGTGGCCGAGGTCATGATCTGCGTGCGGTTCTCCAGATCGATACCGGCCTGGAGCGAGCTGATCTCGAGATTCGACCACATGACCTCCTTGGTCATCCAGACTCCCATCGGCGAGTTGGCAGCGATCAGGCGAGCCGTGGTCAACGCCGATTCCATCAGTTCGTCGGCGGGTACCACGCGGCTGACCAGACCGAGCCGGTCGGCCTCGGCCGCGTCGAAGACGCGTCCGGTCAGCAGGAGCTCGTGCGACCGTGAGGCCCCGATGAGACGGGGCAGCATCCAGGAGACGCCGATGTCACAGCCCGATATTCCGAGACGGACGAAGGCCGAGCCGAACTTGGCGGACTCACTGCAGATCCGCACGTCACTGGCCAGAGCAATGGCGAATCCGCCGCCGGCGGCCGCACCGTTGATGGCGGAGATCACCGGTTGGCGGGTATTGCGCAGGTGGGGAACGAGGTCGGCGATGAACTGCTGGACCGCCATCCCCTGCTGGGGCCGCCCGTGCTGTTCGGTCCCCGGAATCAGCCCGAAACCGCGCAGGTCGAGCCCGGCACAGAAGCCTCGTCCGGCACCGGTGATGATGATGACCCGGCAATCATGGTCGGCATCGATGATGTCGAGGGCGTCGTGCAGCTCCCGCACCAGGTCGTAGGTCAACGCATTGAGCGCTTCGGGACGGTTGAGCGTCAGCAGCGTGATGTGAGGTTCCGGATGGGTGATCTCGACGGTGGCCATCGGCCGATCGTAGGGTCGGGTTCAGCTTCGCTGAAATCGACCGGGAGCGACCTCGCTGGCTTCGCCTCGCTGCGTCATGCGTTCGAGGTGCAGGCTTGCGGTCCGGCGTTCGACCGATGCGATGTGGGGCCCCTCGACATGAGGCCGATACACGAAGCGGTGATCAGCCAGTTCGTCGAGCGTTCGGGGCTCGACCAGGAATCCGAGCATTTCATCGTGTCGCCGATCGATGACGGCGGCAAAGTCATCGACCATGGTGATGAAGGTCTCCCGGCCTTCGATGACGCCCTTGTGGTGAAAGGTCACATAGAAGTCGGCTTCTTCGTCACGAACCTGCCGCAGGCTGGCCTCGAACTGTTCGAGGCTCGACCAGGCGTCGCCGTAGTAGGGGCCGAATCCGGTCAGGTCGATGTCGGAAAGGAAGAACACGCCGTCGTCGATACGGAATCCACTGTGGCCGAACGTGTGACCGGGGAGATGGACTGCCTCGATGGAGACACCGCCCAGATCCCATCGATGACCGTCACCGAAACCCTCGGCGTCGGGCCGGGGTGCATAGCTGAACTCCTCGAGGCACACCTTGGCGAAATCGTCTCGTGCCTGGCCTTCGAAACCGTAGATCTCCATCAGGCCGTCCAGGTGCTGGGCCGCCCGAAGGTCGTCGTGATGGATGTGGACGCGTGCGGTGTCGAAGAGGCCGTTGCCGGCCACGTGGTCCTCGTGGCCGTGGCTGTTGATGACGGCATCGATGGGGAGGTGTGCGCCGCCTCTGGCCACGACGCTGACCGAAGGGTCGATGATGACCGTCTCGCCCGTACCCTCTACCACCAATGAGTTTCCGGACGGATACAAGCCGTTGTCTGCCCCGACCAGCACGCTCACGGAGTCGGTCAACCGACGGCACTGATCTCCCCATGAGGCGACCTTGGCGGCCCGGCCGCGCCGTGTGTTGTTCCCGCGTGTGTTGTTCCCGACGGTGGTCTTGTCCTCGAATGTCACCGAACGAGACTACCCGTCCAGCTTCGGGTGCGCGAAGGTGGTCGTCGTGTCCGAAGTGATCTGGAAGAACCAACGGACGTTGCGACGTCCCCTGATGCTCATGGCCTTCGAAGGTCTGTTCGATGCAGCCGAGGCCGCCACGGAGTCGCTCGGTTGGATCCGTGATCGGTGCGAGACCACGCAACTGGCGGAGATCGATGCCGAGAGCTACTTCAACTTCCATACCACCCGGCCCATGGTGCGTTTCGATGGTGACGCGAAGCGCGTCATCGACTGGCCGTCGACCAAGGTATGGGCCGCTGAGACGGACTCGGTGCGCGATCTCATCCTCGTTTCGGGAGTCGAACCGCATCTGCGATGGGCGAGTTTTGCCGAGGACATCCTCGAGATCGTGCGACGGACAGGAGCCGAGTTGGCGGTCACCGTGGGGGCGATGGTGGCACTGGTTCCCCATACCCGACCGTTTCCTCTGACGGGGAGTGCCGCCAATCCCGAGTTGGCTCGTCGACTCGGGCTCGAGCGTCCCAGCTATCAGGGCCCGACCGGTGTCGTGGGTGTGATCCATGACCGGCTCGATCGATCCGACGTGCCGGTGATGTCGATACGGGCGTCCGTACCTCACTACGTCCCGGCTCCTCCCAATCCCAAGGCGACCCGAGCACTGTTGCGCCGCATCGAACAGACCACGGGCGTCCCGACCGAGTACGAGCAACTCGACGGCGCAGTGACCGAATGGCAGACCCGGGTCGACCAGGCGGTGTCGTCTGACCAGGAGAGCGCCGACTATGTGAGCCGACTGGAGCGTCAAGTCGACTCGAACGAGGAGCTCCTGCCTTCGGGTGATGCCCTTGCCTCGGAACTCGAAGCGTTCCTGCGGGAGAACACGGCGTCGCCGGACGCGACCGGAGGGCCGGACGCGACCGGAGGGCCGGACGCCACCGGAGGGCCGGAC
>CALACD010000163.1 GCA_937890445.1 uncultured Acidimicrobiia bacterium
GACGGTTCCGGCGTCACCCTGGAGCACGTTGAGGACGCCGTCGGGCAGTCCGGCCTCGGTGAACATCTCGGCCAACAGGAGACTACTCGAGGGGTCCTTCTCCGATGGCTTCAGGATGAAGCTGTTGCCGCACGCAATGGCCATGGGGAACATCCACATCGGAACCATCACCGGGAAGTTGAAAGGGGTGATGCCGGCTACGACGCCGAGGGGCTGGCGCATGCTGAAGGCATCGACCGATGAGGAGACGTCCGGGGTGATCTCACCCTTGAGGAGCGTGGGAATGCCGCACGCGTACTCCACGACCTCCAGGCCTCGCTGGACCTCGCCCAGGGCATCGGCGAAGACTTTTCCGTGCTCGCTCGAGATGGCCCGGGCCAGGTCCTCTCGGTGTTTGTCGACCAGGTGGCGGAAGGCGAACATGATGTTGGCACGTTGCGACAACGAGACGTCGCGCCAGTTCTCATAGGCTCTCTTGGCCGTCGTCACCGCAGTGTCGACGTCAGCGGTACTCGCCAGTCGCACGGTCCCGGTCTGTCGGCCGGTGGCGGGGTCGGTGACCGGAGCGGTCGCCGTGCCGGTCAGATCGGTTCGTGTTCCGTCAATCCAATGGTCGAGATTCTGCACGGATCACTCGTTTCTCGTCGGCTCTACCCTTGCCGGCAATGGTAACAGTGGCCTGGGGATCACCGAGCCGGGCCGAGTCCTCCAATGCGCGTCCCTTTGGCCGATTCTGAGGACATGAAGACGTTCGTTGTCGGTGTAGTGCTCGTCGCCGTGGTCGTCGCTTCCGGTTGCAGTCGCGGTGGCGAGCTGGCGAGCGGCGATCCTGTCGCCGGGGTCGATCTGGTCCCCGGGCCAGTCGGCTCCTTCGATGTGATCACCCATGGTGACGACGGCCCGTTCTGGTCGGTGTTCCAGCAAGGGGTGGCCCAGGCCGGCATCGACCTGGGAACCACGGTTCGCTACCAAGGCGCCGCCGGTGATCTGGTGGCGCAGGCGGAGATGGTGCTGGCCGCCGTCGAGCAGGGCTCGGGTGGTGTCGCGATGTCCGTCCCCGACCCCGCCGCGCTCGAGGAAGCGGCAGGTGCGGTGACGACGGCCCGGCTACCGTTCTATGTGGTGAACGTCGGCGAGGACGAGGCTGACGATCTGGGTGCGGTTACCTACATCGGGCCGAGTGACTACGAGACCGGTCAGGCAGCCGGTGCTCGCTTCGACGGTCTGGGGGCAACCTCGGTGCTCTGTGCCCGTCAGGATGAGAACGTCGACTTCGATCAGCGATGTCAGGGTCTGGAAGCCTCGTTCAGTGGCACGGTCATCTCGGAGTTCGTCGGCTCCGATCCAGCCGAGCAGGAACGGATCATGTCGACGATCATGGGTTCCAACCCGGAGATCGACGCGGTGTTCGGTACGGATGCCGGCGTCACGGCGAGGGCCGTCGTCGCCGCCAGGTCGGCGGACGCCGACGTGATGATCGGCGGGGTCGGTCTGTCCGATGAGCTGGTGGCGGCTGTCGAGGTCGGTGATGTCGCCTTCACCTTGGACTCGGACCCCTACCTCCAGGGCTACCTGGCCGTGGTCCTGATGTTCCAGCAGGCCGGCAATCTGTCGGCGGTCGGCGCGGGGCTCCCCGTGATCACGGGTCCTGGTCTGGTCACTGCGGAGAACGTTGAGCAGGTGGCGGCGTTGATGGCCGACGGAACACGCTGAACTCGTCGAACCTCAGGCCGCCGGATACACGGCGCCACCGTCGATCTTGAGGATGGCGCCCGTGGTGTAGCTGGAAAGGTCGCTGGCGAAATACAGGGCGGCACCGACCACTTCCTCGGGTTCGCCTCCTCGTTGCAGCGCAATGGTCTCTTTCGCCGTGCGGTTGAACTCCTCGAGGTCCCATGCCTTGGAGATGTCCGTGAGGAAGGGTCCGGGCATGATGCAGTTGACCCGGACCTTGGGACCGTACTCGCGGGCCATCGACAACGTCAGCGCGTTCAGACCGGCTTTGGCTGCCCCGTAGGTGGCCTCGTTGGGGGTGGGTCGTACGGCAGCGACCGAGCTGACGTTGATGATCGAACCGCCATCAGGTGACTGCGCCATGCGGTGACCGAAGAGCGACATCAGGCGGAACGGTCCCTTGAGATTGACGTCCAGCACCTTGTCGTAGAGCGCTTCGCTGATCTCGACCACCGAATCGTAGAGAGGAGACATGCCGGCGTTGTTGACGAGGATGTCGCACCGGCCGAACTCGTCGTAGACGGTCTCGGCCAACTCGTTGCATTGTTCCCAGTAGCCGACGTGGCACTCGACCGGGAGGGCGCGTCGGCCCGTCGTTGCCGTCACCTCCGCTGCCAGGATGGCGCACGCGTCCAGCTTGCGACTTGCGATCACGACATCGGCGCCTGCGGCGGCAAAGGCCTTGACCATTGCCTTGCCCATGCCGCGACTGCCGCCGGTCACCACGGCGACCTTTCCCGTGAGGTCAACAGAGGGAGTGCTCATGTCCTCACGCTACTCGTCACCGGTCCCGGGGGCGGAAGTAGGTCAAAAGTCTCCCCACCATGGGTTGCATTACCCCGGTCGATATGTCACTCTCCGTGACATGCCCGCACTCACCGAGGTGCACCGGTCTCCGCAACCGGTCGCCCCTGCTTCACCGCGCCCCTCGACCAACAAACTCCAGTCAGCGAGTGCCGAACGGCCTCCTGGCTCCGTCATCGGCGTGTCTCGGGTCGTCGTAGGTCCTGCCCAGCGGAGGGCATCCAAGAACCACCGTCCGTGGTCGTCGGCTTGCGTGCTGGCGCTGGTTTGCGTCCTCGGATCGCTGGCTTCGCTGCGTACCAGCCGGTCGTGGAGCCAAGATGGCGCCGAGGTCGTACCGATCCTGGCCCTCCTGGGGATCATGGTCGAGGCGTTGCGCTGGCGACCCGATATCGGATCGGCTCCCACTCGTCCCGTGTCGCCCGCGGTCGCGGTCGCCATCGTCGGACTGGCCGTGGTCGCCGTGGTCGGCGTCGAGGCCATCCCCGCCGTCGGCCCGCTGGCCATCGGTCCGATCATCTCGCTCAGCCTGGTCGGGACCTACCTGGCCGTGTGGGGCCACCGCCGGCAGTCACTGCTTCGAGCCATGAGCGTGCTGAGTCTGTTGACGTGGCAACCAGCGGCCGAATTCGTGCATCGAACCGTCCGGAGCACCTTGGAACAGCCATCATCGCTCCTCTATCGACGACTGGCCCAGATCCCGTTGTTGGAGGTGTCCGACGAACCGTGGCGACTCTTCAGCGCCGAGCTCCATCGAGGGTCGTTGGTGGTCATTGCTTCGATCGTCCTGGGTTTCGGCGTCAACCGGTGGCGGCTGTCTTGGCGCACCATGATCGATCTGGTCGCCACCGTGACCGGAGCGCTGACCATCCATCACATCGTGATCCTGCGAGCACCGATCGATCAGTTCGCCCCGACCGAGATGACGCAACTGATCACCAATCCGACGCTGGAGGTGGCCATTGCGGTGCTCGCGGTCCTCGGACTCGGTGCGCTGCGCTCTGCCCGATCGGCTGGTGATGGAGCCGACCACGGTGGGCAACCGTCGACCATCCTCGCCGATCGAGACCCCGTGATCTTCGAGCCGGGTGTAGCCACCTCGAGTCCCCTCCTCACGATGGCGCTGCTCAGCATGCTCATCCCGCTCGTGCTGATGGCACTGGTTGGCGAGGCTCTCCGATGACGCTTCAGACATCGGTGTCCGCCTCGTCAGGGGCGACGAAGGTGGAGACCCCGGACTCGGAGGTCTCGGGCTCGGCGATTGCGGCAGTCGACGATCGATCGACCCATGCCACGATCAAACCGCCCGCTGATCACGAGCTCTGGTCCTATGTCGAAGACGACGGCAAACGGTTCCTCCAGTTCTCTGCCGTCTCTCGCATCTGCCTCGGCTCGGCGCTCGTCTTCCTGTCGTTGCACGGCACCTGGTTGCTGGCCCTTCTCCCGTTCGGGGCCGCCGTGGTCATCGGCGGACTCATCAATCTGCTCTGGTCGACGCAGATCCCGGCCTTCGATCGGTCTCGACATTCGACGCTCGTGCGTCGGGTCCGTGCCGCCGGCAAGGGTGCTTCGGACACGCTCGCCTCGGTCGATGTGTTCATCTGCACCTGCGGCGAGGATCCTGACATCGTCGAGAACACCATCTGTCATGCCATGTGGCTCGAGCATCCGAACGTACGGGTCTACGTGCTGGACGACCGCAACTCCGATGCGATTCGCCAGGCTGCCCTTCGTTGGGGGGCGAACTACCTCTCTCGCCCCAATCGAGGTTGGATGAAGAAGTCCGGCAATCTGCACCACGGCTACGCCTCCTCCGATGGCGACCTCATCCTGGTCCTCGATGCCGACTTCGCGGTCCGCCCCGATTTCCTGACCCACACCATCGGGTACTTCGAGGATCCTCGGCTCGGGATCCTCCAGACCCCCCAGTTCTTCCGGACCGCATCCGACAATTGGGTCGAGCGAGGCGCAGCTGCTCAGCAGGAACAGTTCTACCGGGTCGGGCTGCGGGCACGGGACAAGCATGGCGGCGCCATCTGTGTGGGAACCAATGCCGTGTACCGACGATCGGCTCTGGACGAGCGGGGCGGTATGGCGTTGCTGGAGCATTCCGAGGACATCTTCACTGGGTTGAAGGTGGTCGATGCCGGGTATCGCGTCGACTACCTGCCGCTCCCACTGGCCGCCGGAACCGCACCCGACAACGCAGCAGCTCTGGCCTCTCAGCAATACCGTTGGGCCCGCGGCAACTTCGCGCTGGCAGGCACACCATTGTTCAAGCGGATGCGGTTGACCCCCATGCAGCGGCTGGGCATTTGGGACGGGTGGATCTTCTACGTCACCAGCGCGCTCAGCCCCCTGGTGGCGCTCTTCGTTCCCATCGTGTCGCTCCTGGAGGCGCCACATCTGATCACCTTGGCCCCTGCGGCCATGATCCTCCCGGCCATCTTCACCGAGTTCTACCTCCAACCCCGTTGGCTGCATCTTCCCGATGGCCCGGCATCGAGACGGGTGGGATTGATCTCGCAGGTGGCTCACCTCAGTGCTCTTCGCGATCACCTGACCGACCGGGATCAGGAATGGATCCCGACCGGTGAGACCCGCCACAAACGAGATGGCACTGATCGCATCCCGGACATGATCGCGGTCGGGGCTCTCCTGGGGTATCTGGCGATCCTCGGGCTGTTGGCGTTCCGGATCGCGACCGGCTGGCCGCTCATCGATCTGGCCCCGGTGGGCGTCCTGGCCACGATTGCCCTGCCCGCTGCACTGGGTGTTGCCCGCAACCCTGTGGTCCGTCGACCAGCCGTCGAAGCCCACACCGATACCGGGCGGGACCCGTTCCTCGACATGGTGCGCACCATCTCGATCGTGCGGGTGATGTTCTGGCACGCGCTGGGCTTCTGGTGGATCTCGTGGGCCTTTGCGGCCATGCCGGCCGTCTTCTACGTCTCGGGTGCGGTCCTGGCCAGGAGCCTGCGTCACTCGGGAACCTGGTCCGTGGTCCGGGGAAGATTGGAGCGGTTGTTGCCGCCCTACTACGCCTACGTGGCGGTCTGTCTCGGCGTGGTCGCCATTGCCCCGTCCGTCGGAGGTCGTGACGACCCGACTGCGGTGCTGAGCTGGATCATCCCTTACCGGGCACCGGCGACCCTGGGGTGGGAGGGCGGTTGGCTGTCGACCCCCCCCTGTGGTTCCTCCGGGCTCTTGCCCTGGTGCTGTTGTTGACCCCGCTGGTGCGGCCGCTCGGTCGACGGATCCCGGGCATCCTCCAGTTCGCGGCCTGGGGTTTGACGCTGTTCGCCCTCGATCGATTGGTGGCAGCCCAGACCACCAGCGAGGCCACGGCCGTGGCCCGGGGGGTGGCCGATGTGGTGTGCTTCGGTGGCTTCTTCGCCCTCGGTGTCGGTGG
>CALACD010000164.1 GCA_937890445.1 uncultured Acidimicrobiia bacterium
TGGACAGGACCGATCACACATCGAGCGCCGCCTCGTAGGGCTGACGCGGGGTTCGCGCCTCTGAGCCGCGGAGATCGATGGCGTCGGCACGATGAATGAAGGCGACATCGAGAAGCCGACAGTATCGAGAGCACAACAGGTGCATCGGGTTGGATCCATACCACGGGCGAGAGATGATGTGGTCGGCTCCGGGACCAGGCGAATCGATCCCATGGCCCATAGGTGAGGAGTGGCCATGATGTTGTGAGTCGGGAGAGGCCATCTGGGAAGAAACGAGGGTTCCATGGATTGCCTTTGGAGAGAGGTTGCGATCCACCCAATGTCTCGACGGCCGGACTGCGTCCGCAGTGCTAGACGGTCCTCTCTGTTGCAGCCCTCACCTCTTGGACGGGAGTGGACCATTGACCTCGGGTTGCCGTTCCGCATGAGCAACTGGCCGTGCGACGAATCTGGTCTCGTGCACATTGCTCACGTGCAGATCTGTGCCCGACCCGTCGTCCTCCACTCGCAGAACTTCGCTCGAATCCGCGGCCGAGGGACCTTCGGTAGCAAGGCGGGAAGTCCATCACCTGCAGACCGAGCTTCTCATGTGCCTGGCAGCCAGTCGGACAGATGGCGTCGGCGGCACGGGCCCGTTGGTCTCGGCGGAGGATGTGCGGTGCGCTCGCGTGGTCACCTTGCCCAACGTGCCGCGAGAACACCAAACGCCTGGCCTGGTGCTGCGTGGTCATGACCTTCGACGAGACCGGGCAGTCGGTGACGTGCCTCACCTTGGAACCATCTCTCCAGAGGATCAGGCAAGCCGGCCCACCACCTCTCCGGCATGGGAATGACATGAGTCACGCATCTTTGACCCATGCACCTTCGGCTTCGCTCGAAGGAGGTCGCTCGACAATTGCGTGTCCCTCTACCGGCGGGTGTTTCGTAGCGTCCTCCGTTGCATGAGCGTCCAAACAGGCGGACGTCCGAATGCGTCCTACGTGACGATCACGCGATATCTCTCGGGCCATCGAGGGCAGGGAACCGTCATCTTCTGTGGGATGCGGTAGCTTGCTGTGGTGAAGATGTTTCACGTGAAACGCCGAGGACGAGGAGCTCGCCTGTGAGCGGCTTGGGAAATTGGGGCAGCTACCGACCGGAGCCGACACGTTCGGCGCAGGCCGACGTGCGCAACGACGAGTCGGTTGACGAAGGCGAGGTTGAGATCTCCGCGGGGTCTACAGACTCGAGTGGTCTGGCGTCGGACCTCGAGGGGACGGAGCTGCCGGACGCACCGGACATGTCGAGCAGCGACGCTCAAGACGAGGATTCCCCGACTCAGCAAACCTCGGACGAACGCGGTGCCGCCACCGACAGCCGTCAGCCGAACGACTCCGCGGCACCATCTTCTGTCAGATCGAGTCCCAGTTTCGGTCAGCCTGGTCGACTGACACAGTTGGCCCGTCCGAACACGGTTGAGCCCCCTAGCTCATTTGACGAGGTTGCCCCACGCCCGGCGTCGGCAACGCGCAGCGTCGGTCCGCGAATCATCGCCATTGCCAACCAGAAGGGCGGCGTGGGAAAGACCACAACCACCGTGAATATGGGTGCAGCTGCAGCAGAACTCGGTCATCGTGTCCTGATCGTGGACCTCGACCCCCAGGGCAATGCGAGCACAGGCCTTGGTATCAATCCTCGAAGCCTCGAAGCCTCGATGTACGACGTCCTCCTTCACGACGTTCCGCTCGACGAGGCGATCGAGGCGACGGAGGTTCGGAACCTGTTCGTTGCGCCTGCGAATCTGGATCTGGCCGGCGCCGAGATCGAACTCGTTCCGGCCTTCAGTCGAGAGCTTCGACTCAAGAATGCCATCGCGACGGTCGCCGAGGACTTCGACTTGGTGCTGATCGACTGCCCGCCCTCGCTCGGACTGCTGACGGTCAACGCATTCGCGGCTGCCAGCGAGGTTCTTGTTCCCATTCAATGTGAGTACTACGCGCTCGAAGGCTTGGGTCAGCTCTTGCGCAATATCGACCTAGTCAAGCGGAATCTCAACGCGTCGCTGGAGCTGTCCGCCATCGTGCTGGTCATGTACGACGCCCGCACCAATCTGGCTGCCCAGGTGGCAGCCGAGGTTCGCGAGCATTTCGGCTCGAAGGTCTGTCGGGCTGTCATTCCGCGGAATATTCGATTGTCCGAGGCCCCGAGCTTCGGGCAGCCGATCACCGTGTTCGATCCATCATCTCGCGGCGCCATTGCGTACCGGGATCTTGCAAAGGAGATTGCCGGTGAACCGACGTAGTGGTCTAGGAAAGGGCTTGGGCTCACTGATCCCCTCGGAGGCACGAGGCAACGCCGCAGGCGAGTTGACCGAGATTCCCGTGTCGTCCATCTCGGCCAATGAGTATCAGCCGCGTGCTCGCTTTGATGAGGAAGCCCTGGTGTCGCTCACAGATTCGATTCGCGAGTTGGGGGTGCTCCAACCAATCCTGGTTCGCCCGGCAGGTGAGGGACAATACGAGCTGATTGCCGGCGAACGTCGCTGGCGTGCTGCTCGTCGTGCAGGATTGCCGACGGTACCGGCGGTTGTTCGGGAGGCGGACGATCAATCCTCACTCGAGCATGCGATCGTGGAGAATCTCCACCGTGAGGATCTCAATGCGTTGGAGGAGGCGGCGGCCTTTCAACAGTTGATCGACGATTTTGGCATGACACAGGATCAGGTCGCCCGTCGCGTCGGCAAATCGCGCTCGGCGGTGGCGAACACACTTCGGCTCTTTCAGCTGCCTGGAAGTGTGCAGAAGATGGTCGCTGGTGGCGAGCTCTCTGCGGGACATGCTCGAGCCCTTCTGGCGACACCCGACCGTTCTCTACAGGAGGCATTGGCTCGCCAAGTCGTCGAGCAACATTTGAACGTTCGTCAGGTCGAGGCTCTGCTGCGGCGCGACGCCGGGCAGGACAGCGGGGGCGACGTCGCGCTCCGCGAGCCGGAGATCGCGGTTGCGGAGCCGCAGGATCCGCCGATCGATGTGCGTTCTCGCGAGGGGCAGGCACCGGGAACGACTCGTCCCGCGGCCTTGATCGAGCTCGAGGATCTACTTGGTGACCATCTGGCGACCCGCGTCCATGTCAGCGTGGGGAAGGGTCGAGGACGGATGGTGATCGACTTCGCCGATCTGGAGGACCTCAAGCGGATCTATCAGATCATGATGCACGATGCCGTGACATCTGGGAGCTGAGCTCTTCCGGTGAAGTTGTCCCCATCTTGTGGATAACGTTGTGTGAAAGTCGATCCGTGGTCGAGGGAGACGGGTGAAGATGACCGACCATCGATCTGTTCTGAACCTTGAGAGATCACGGGGTCAACGCGACGAAGGCCCGACCGGAGCCGGGCCTTCGTCGGATGTCGATGCGGTCTTGCGAGCTGGTCAGATGCCGATTTCCTCCAGCAACTGGGCCTTTCCCTTGGCACCGACGATTCGCTTGTCGATCTCGCCATCCCGGAACACGAGAAGCGTTGGAATGCTCATGACGCCGTAGCGCTGGGCGATCGAGGGGTTCTCGTCAACGTTGAGCTTGGTGACCGTCAGCGCGTCTCCCTGCTCGTTGGCGATCTCGTCGAGGATGGGTGCGATCATTTTGCACGGACCGCACCACTCTGCCCAAAAATCGACGACCACCGGCGAGGTGGCACTGTTGACGACCTCGTCGAAGGTCGCTTCGGTGAGGTTGGTGATGTTTTCTGACATGGGTGTTTCTCCGTGGGTTGGTGTGCCGTCAAACGGCACGGTGTGCGCGGGGCTTCAAAGGATTACTCTTGGATCTCGAGCCAACGTTCGGCATCGATGGCTGCGGCACAACCCGAGCCGGCGGCCGTGATGGCCTGCCGGTAGGTGTCGTCCTGTACATCGCCGCAAGCGAATACTCCCTCGACGTTGGTTCGGGTGCTGGGAGTGTCGGTGATGAGGTAGCCGTTGTCCTTCATGGCCAGCTGGCCGGTGAACAAATCGGTGTTTGGGCGGTGGCCGATGGCGACGAAAAGTCCGGTCACGGGCAACTGGGAGATCTCGTTGGTGGTGTTGTCGAACAACGAGATTCCCTCGACCGTCTGGTCGCCGAGGACGTCGGTGACCTCGGTGTTCCACAAGACGCGTATCTTGTCATTGGCCATCGCTCGGTCCTGCATGATACGCGAGGCCCGAAATTCGTCTCTTCGGTGGATGATGGTCACCGTTCGGGCGAACTTGGTGAGAAACGTCGCTTCCTCCAGCGCGCTGTCTCCGCCTCCGACGACGGCAATGTCATGGTCTCGGAAGAAGAAGCCATCACAGGTGGCGCAGGTCGAGACACCGTGCCCGAGAAGCCGCTGTTCGTTTGGTAGATCAAGCATCAGGGCCGTGGCGCCGGTGGAGACGATGAGCGACGAAGCCAGGTACGTAGGCTCGGGGGCCGAGGGATCTCCAACCCAGATCTTGAAGGGCCGTTGGGAGAGATCCACCCTTGTTGCCTTCTCGGTCCGAAGGTCGGCTCCGAAACGCTGGGCCTGCTCTCGAAACTGCATCATGAGCTCGGGCCCCATGATTCCCTTCGGAAACCCGGGGAAGTTCTCGACGTCGGTCGTGAGCATCAGCTGTCCGCCAGGCTGGTCGCCGGTGGAGGATGGTTCCCCCTCGATGACCAAGGGCTCCAGTGAGGCACGGGCTGCGTAGATGGCAGCGGTCAGACCCGATGGGCCGCTCCCGAGGATCACTACCTCGTGCACGTCACTACTCATGAAATCTCCAACTGCTCGTTTACGTCGAAATGGTGAAGTCGTTCGTAGTCTGGCGAAACCAGCGAACACCCGGAGTCATTCCAGCGATCAGGCGTCCTTCTTCTTCCACGCAAACATGCCGCTGAGAAGAAAGAGTCCGCCCGTGATCAGGTACGCCAGCCAGACCTCGCCGGAATCGATGAAGGGGAGAAGGGCCGTGATGCTGACGAGCAGCCGCACGAAGAGCACGAGCGCAAGGATGACGACCACGAACCCGATCAGTGCGATGGCGAGGAAGTACACGAGGGCTCGTGACGCAACCAAGGCTTTGCCCGTGGTTGCGGAGCGCACCGTGTCCACGTAGCCCACCAGGGTCTGTGTCGCCTTTGCCGGCCAGTCGTTGCTGTCGTCGGTGTTCGTGATCGCCTCGGCTTCGGACATCGTTCGAAGCCTAGCGCGACGCCCTACTCGTCGCTCAGAACCACGCAGGAGTCGGCGTCGACGAGGAGGGGATGCCCGACGTCGTCGTCGCCGGTCACCGAAGCGTCGTTGACGAACAGCTCGGTCAGCGTTCCGTCGAGCAGGATTCGTACGAAGCCGACCGATTGCCCGAGAGCGGCGGGGTCGAGAACGCCAGCACAATTGGGTGTCATCTCGAGCGGGTGAAGGATGGCCTCGAACGGGAGGCCTTCGGCCGCCAACTGCTCTCGTGCCTCGGCCAGAACACCGGTGGCGCTGACTGGCCCCGACAGCTCGAGATCCGGAGCAGCGGCGGTATCGGCCGAGTCGGCGCCGGCATCATCGGCCAATGCTTGCGGGGCCATCTCGTCGGATGCCATCGCATCGGCCATCGCATCGTCGGCGGCTTCGTCCGCTGCACCAGCCGCGGATGCCTCTTCGGCAGCGTCGCCAGCCTCTTGTGCAGCGGCACTTGCCGGGGGGAGATCTTGAGTGTCGCGGGCAACGGAGGCCGTCTCCCCAACCGAGTCGCCGCCATTGCGTTCCGGCAGTTGGTTGAGCGCGAAACCAATGCCACCGAGCAACACGACGGCTGCTGCGGCGTTCATCAGCCACCTGGGTAGCCGGCGCTGCTCGCCTCGGGAGAGAGGGACCACCTTCGAGGCGTCCTCCTCCTCGACGATGGCGATGCCTTCTTCTGGGGCCGGAGCCTGCTCGGTCGTGATCGGGTTCTCGGCGGTACCGACGAACAGTCCGTCG
>CALACD010000165.1 GCA_937890445.1 uncultured Acidimicrobiia bacterium
CGGCCCGTTTCTCGTTGGCTGCCGTGCACAAGAGCCGTGACCAGAGGATCGTGACGGGGCCGGTCTGGTCGATGTGGACCGGTCGCCAGATGCCACCGGGGTTTCCGCCCGGCGAGAGCGGCCCGGCCTGGAGCGATCCAGTGAGCGATTGCTTGGCTCGGGCATGGGACTGGTCAGGACAGGAGACCTCGACGGTCAGGGCGTGGTCGTGGGAGGCCCGGAGGTGGTCGGTCACCTCGAACTGATGGGGAACGAAGTACCCCACGGTGTCGCCGAGGTACGAGCCGTCGAGCCAGACATCGGAGCTTGCCAGGACGCCATCGAGGCAGAGCCAGGACCGCTTTCCTTCGGGAGTGGGGTCGCTGGTGAAGCGCCGTCGCAACAGCACGGGACCTTCGGTGTCGCCGAAGGAGTCACTCTGGTTCCAATGGCCCGGAACCTCGACGGTTGGCCAGCTGCCGTCATCGAGGTCGGGGTCGGCCCCGGAGCGATTCAGTTCGGGGTCGAGGGCTGCTGCCCGCCAGGGTCCCGACAGATCCACACCGTCGAGGCTAGTTCGATTTGTCCAGAGTCAGCAGGCCAAGGGCGATCGTCGCCGACCACGAGACCACCTTGAAGTCACCTCGGAGGACGGCTGCCTCCAGTTCGGTCCGATCCATCCGCACCAGAACTTGATCCTCGAGATCGTCGGACACGAGGCGTTGTGCCGCCGGGACCGGTTGCGCCCCGGTGGCCAGGAAGAGGTGGGCCACACCGGCACCGCGATTGCCGTCGACCGGGTACGAGCCGAGGCTGCGCACCTCGGTCGGCCGCCATCCGGTCTCCTCGAGGACTTCGCGGCCGGCGGCCACGGCCGGGTCCTCTCCTGGCTCGACGTAGCCACCGACGACCGCCAGGGTCAGGCCATCGACGGCGTACTTGGTCTGGCGGAACACCAGGAAATCGTGGTCCGCGGTCTGGACCAGTACGTTGACGAAAGCGGGAGTCCGAAGCCACAACCAGTCGTCGATGACCTGCCCGTCGGGCAGCTCGACGACATGCTGTTCCACGGTGAGATAACGGCCACCATCGGGCTCGAACACCACGGTTCGTTCGAGCGTTCTCCACGGTACGGGGTCGGTGTCCGGCGTGGATTCCTCGCATGTCACCGGCCGAGTGTCCCACGTCGGCGGGGTCCTCGGGGCGGATTCTGCGACCGAGGTCCGAGCCAAAGCAGCACTCGCGTGGGCCTGACGTCGGAGTCCCGTATAGGGTCTGATCTGTGACTGATTCAGCGGCAACAGATCTCCCCTCCGATCTCGGAGGACTCAAGGCCTCGGGTTGGGAGTCCCGGAGTATCAAGGACGAGCTCCGCCGGAACTCGATCGATCGCATCCGTCGAGGCGAGAACTTGTTCCCGGGCGTGCTGGGTTACGAGAACACGGTGATACCCCAACTCGAGCACGCAGTTCTTGCCGGTCACGATGTCGTCTTTCTGGGTGAACGAGGCCAGGCCAAGACCCGCTTGATCCGTTCACTCACCGACCTTCTCGATGAGTGGATGCCGATCGTGGCCGGTTCCGAGATCAACGACGACCCGTACCAGCCCATCAGCCGCATGGCTCGGGAACTGATTGCAGCCGAGGGTGACGCGACCCCCATCACCTGGGTCCACCGCAGCGACCGCTTCGGCGAGAAGTTGGCCACCCCCGATACGTCGATCGCGGACCTGATCGGTGAGGTCGATCCGATCAAGGTGGCCGAGGGTCGCTACCTGTCGGATGAGCTCACGCTTCACTACGGGCTGGTCCCGCGTACCAATCGAGGTGTTTTCGCCATCAACGAGCTGCCCGATCTGTCCGAACGGATTCAGGTCGGCCTGTTGAACGTGCTCGAGGAACGAGATGTCCAGATCCGGGGCTACAAGGTTCGGTTGCCGCTCGACGTTCTGCTGGTTGCCTCGGCCAACCCCGAGGACTACACCAACCGCGGCCGGATGATCACGCCGTTGAAGGATCGATTCGGCGCCCAGATCCGGACGCACTACCCGTTCGAGATCGCGACCGAGATCGCGATCATGGAACAGGAATCGACGATTCCCAGCGACGGCCTCGAGATCCGCATCCCCGATTTCATGGCCGAGGTCATCGCCAACTTCACACACGCAGCTCGCGAC
>CALACD010000166.1 GCA_937890445.1 uncultured Acidimicrobiia bacterium
GATGCCGAGCACACCGAATCGCGGGAAACGATAGATCGGGTCATCGGCATACTCGGTGTGATCGATGCCGGTCGCCAACCGCTCCGCCGGTAGCCAGACATCCACGGCACGGAAGTCACTGGAGCCACTGCCCCGAAGGCCCGAGACGTGCCAGTTGTCCTCGATCTCGATCTCCTCGGGGCGGAAGAACGCGCGGGTCAGAGCATGTTCCCGTTCCACCGGCTGCCCCGCCTCGTCGACCTCGTGGACGCCGCCCGAGATCCAGGCGGCGTTGCGACAACCCGAACTCCACCTCCAGTGTCCGTTGACCACATAACCGGGCTCACCTCCACGGTCGGCCGCAACCGCCGTTCCGCTGTCGGCGAAGACCCCGCTGGTGATGACGTTCGGTTTCTCGAGCATCCGATCGATCTGCGACTGCGGTAACGCACCCAGGAGGTACTGCGATGTCGATCCGATGAAGACGCACCATGCTGCCGACCCGTTCCCCGTGGCCAAGGCCTCGCTGATGTCACAGAAGGCTGCAGGGCTGACGCCCAGCCCGCCCAGCGTGTCGGGCACCAACAAGCGATAGAACCCGATATCCGCCATTCGGTCGGCCAGATCCTGCGGCAACTGGCGTGCTGCGTCGATCTCGCGACCCCGCTCGGACAACTCGGGCCCGAGGGCCCGAGCCGCCTCGATCAAGGCCAGTTCGCCGTCGGTCCGCAGCCCCGTACTCATCCCTCGTCCTGCCCACCGATGGCGCTCGAGGTCCGAAGCGGCGCCTCCTTGACCAGCATGGCCAGCACCAGGACGATGACCATGACCGGGAGGGCCCGCCAGATGATGTCCGACACCGAGGCGCTGACCGCCTCCACGACCGGGGTCCGGATATCGGCCGCGAAGTCTCGAACCACGCGCGGTGACCGGATCAACCCCTGGGCACCACCGAGATCGGCCAGGCGATCCGAGCCGAGTCGATCCAGCAACTCACGATCGAGGTGGGTCGTCAGCAGCGCGCCGGCGACCGCGGCCCCGAAGGCACCTCCCATGCTGCGGAAGAAGTTGGCGGTCGAAGTCGCAATGCCGAGATCGGAGAACGCAGACGCATTCTGCACCGTCAGCGTCAGGTTGGGGAAGATCAATCCCAACCCGAACCCGTTGAGAACCAGCAGCGGGGCCAGTGACAGGCCATCGGTGTCGGGCCCGATCTGGGTGAGCATGAGGAGGGACATGCTGGCCAGTGCCGGTCCCAACACCAGAGCCCACTTGTAGCGGCCGGTCCTCGAGACGATCGAACCACCAATGGCGGCCACCAGACTGATCCCGATGCTCTGGGGAGCCAGCAGCAGACCACTCCTGGTGGCCGAGGCTCCCGTCGCGACTTGGAGAAAGAAGGGCAGGAAGGTCGACACGGCGATCAGCGACCCCATCAACAGGAACCCCATCACGAAGACGATGGCCACCGTCGGATCCTTGAACAAACGCAGCGGAATGATCGGTTCGACAGCTCGGCCCTCCTGGACCACGAAAGCGGCTGTTCCGACCAGGCCCACCGTGGCAGCCACCAGGATCTGCCACGACGCCCAGGGGTAGGTATCGCCACCCCACACCGGAACCAGGATCAGCCCCGTCGACGCAATCACCAGGAAGACGATGCCGACCCAATCGATGATGGCCGGCCTGGTCGCGAAGGGAAGTCGCAGCCCTCGGTTCGTGACCAGCAGCGCAGCGGCCCCGATCGGAAGTACCGCCCAGAACACCCAGCGCCAGCCCGGCCCATCGACCAGAAGACCACCCCAGATCGGACCGGTCACCGCCGACACGGTGAAGACCGCGGTGAACATGCCGATGTAGCGGCCCCGTTGCCGAGGCGACACGACGTCGCCCACGATGACGAAGGCGAGCGACATGAGCCCGCCACCCCCCAGGCCTTGAACGGCCCGGGCCAGGACGAGCTGGGTCATCGTCTGGGAGATGGCGCACAGTGCCGAGCCGATCAGGAAGATCGAGATCGAGGTCTGATAGACGATCCTCCGTCCGAACAGGTCGGACATCTTGCCATAGAGCGGGGTCGAGATCGTCGAGGTCAACAGATACGCAGAAACCACCCAGGCAATGCGATTGGCACCTCCCAGTTCGCCCGCCATGGTCGGCAGTGCAGTGGCGACAACACTCTGCTCGGTCGAGGACAGGAACAAGCCGACCATCAGACCGCCCATCAGCCACCGGAGCTGTTCTGGGCGCAGGCCGCCGGACACGCCCTTGGTCGGCGGGGCTTCTTGATCAGTCACGTGCACTCCATCGGTGTTTCGCTTCTTGGAGCAGAGCCATCTTGTCGATCTTGGCCGTGCCGGCCAGTGGCAGCTCGTCCAGGAACCAGACGGCCCGGGGATGCTGATAGGCAGGCCCATGGCGAAGCGCCCACCGCTTGACCCCCTCCTCGTCCGACCCGTATCCGGCGGCCGAGACGATGAAGGCCACCGGCAATCCGCCCTTCAGGTCGTCGGCGACCGGAACCACGGCAGCTTGGTGGACGAAGGGGGCGCGCTCGAGCATCTGTTCCACGTCGCCCGGGTAGACGTTCTCACCCGCACACGAGAACATGTCGTCGACGCGCCCGACGAAGTAGTGCCAGCCATCGGCATCGGCTTCCATCACGTCGCCGGTGTGATACCAACCCTCGGTCACACGTTCGGCCGTCACCTCGGGCAGGCCGTGATAGCCGACCATCAGACCGGGGCTCCGAACCCAGAGCTCTCCCTGACGCCGCCCGGAGGCGTCGGCGACGGCGTCCGTGCCGGTCGCACCGTCGATGAGTCGGGCCTCGATGGCATCGAGGGGATGGCCGACCGAGATGTCCGGCCGAGGCAGACCGTCGGGGTGGCCGCCGAAGACGGCCACCACCTCGGTCGTTCCGTAGCCGTTGGTGATCACCGAATCAGGAAACAGTTGCCGCGCCTGGTCGAACAAGCCCTGGGTCATCGGCGCCGACCCGATCGACAGTCGACGCACCGACGACCGGTCGAGCGAGGACAACAGGTCGTGGCGACCGAACAGCAAGGAGAACATCGTCGGTACGCCGGTCATGGCGGTGACACGGTGACGATCGATGGCACGGAGATAGTCCTCGGTGTCGAATCGCTGCAGCAGAACCGTGCTTCCCCCCAGCGTGAGTGCCATCTTCAGCTGCATCTGTGCGT
>CALACD010000167.1 GCA_937890445.1 uncultured Acidimicrobiia bacterium
AGTCGCACCGGATCACCGACGATCTTGATGGACCACGTGGTCCGATCGGTGATGTTGGCACCGAAGGTGTAGCGGATCTGCCACCAGTTCCCCGCGTAGAGGGACCCGTAGTTGGAGGGCAGATCGATGGTGGCAACCACCATTCGGTCGTTGTAGCGCGACGTGCTCATGGTGTCGGCGTAGATCTGATTGCCGGCGCCGCTGACGTCCAGGATGTTCCCGGTCCCCGAACAGCCGCCGAGCGGTGTCGGTCCGATCGCACAATCGGTCGTCCAGTCGAACGTCGTCGGATTGCCGTTGGGGTCGAGGATCTCGATCGATGAGGCCCCCTCCCCCACATCGAACAAGCTGATCTCCAACTGCTTGCCGGCATTCTCCGGACCGATCTCGGCCAGGTAGAAGGTGCTCGAACCATTGCTGAGCGAGGCGTACAGCGAGAGATCACTGACGGCCGAGACCTGGATGCAGTTGGCGTCGCTCACCGTCGAGCACGACGTGAAGCCCACCCCGCCGAAGGCTCGCAGCGCGAACCCGTTGGAACCGAACGAGTCGTTGAGGCCGCCCGTCGATCGGACTCGCAGATAGTAGGTGCCGGGCTGCGGATCATTGATGGTGCCGATCGTTCGCCACGCATTGGCGTAGCCGGCTGCTCGATCTGCAACGACGACATCGCTGAGCACGGTGTGAGCGGCAAGGTCGAAGGGGGCGCCACCCCGGTCGTACAGGATGAACTCGGTGTCGAACCCGCTCGGTGGTCGCAGCTCGAGGTCACTCGTCGACGTCGGTTCGTAGGCTGCGTCATAGGCCTGGATCTGCACCGGGCTGCCGGGATTGGTGGCGATGGTCACCGCGTACAGGTAGCCCTCGTTGTCGTAGTCGGGATTCGCGGTCCCGCTGCACGGGGCCGGCGGGTAGATGCCACCCGGGTAGCCGGCCAGCCATTGCGCCGACCGGAGATCGCCGTTCTCCCGAACCGAGCAACGACCCGATACTGCTACCCACAACGCACCCGAGGCGGGGTCGCCCAACTGGTTCTCCGGGCTTCCCAATGCCACCGGTGGGTTGTACTCGGCCACCGACGCCCGCGTGATGGCGAACTCGTCGATGAAGATGCCCGAGAAGCCCAAGGTGCTCTTGGTCGACACGGACACGCGAAGCTGACTCTCGCCGAGAACGGTGATCGAAACGGAGGAGTCCACGCCGGGATGGAGACCGTTGCGCTGCACTGCGTCCATCGCAGCCTGGGTGGCCTTTGCCTCGTCGGGAAGCCAAACGACTCCGGCCAGGGAAGCGGCATCGGCAACCCGCTGGTTCTGCTGGGCCTCGACATACCAGAGCCCGATGTCGATACCAATGGCTGTCAGAGCCAAGAGGGGAATCATCAAGATGGCCGTCAGTGCCATGGCATACCCCCCTTCCTTGGGCCGAGGATCTGACATCACGGGCTCGAACGTCAGCGATTCCGATGCTCCGGTCACGACGCGAACCTCGGTTCCAGGCGCATCACGGTGGTGTCGGAGATGGTCCGATCGGGCAGGAAAGGAGCGGTCGAATGGTGACGAACCTCGACTCGGACGCCGATCCAGTCCGGCCCGACGCTCTGGCGCGTCTCTCGACCCAGCGGACACCAGCTGATGTCGGGCGAACCGACTGCGCAACTGGTGGTACCGGCGAAGGCCGACGCCGGCAAGGTCAGATCAGAGGCGTCGTAGTGATTGCACTGACCGGGAAAGGCTGCGAGCTCACAGTTGGCGGTCATCGAGCCGTCGGACTTGGCCCGAAAGATGATGATGCGTTCGATGTCGGCAACGTCGACATCATCGAGTGCAGCGGCCAAGGTCGACAACGCGCCCTGGTCCGCCAAGCGGGAATCGCCCGCCGAGGACACGACCCGCGCCGCCGCCTGTGAGGCACCGACAACTGTCTGGGTGTCACGAATCACGAACCCCAGTTCGGCAAGACCGAGCACCAGCATCAGGAGGAGTGGCACCACGAACGCGACTTCGACCACGACGGCACCTCGTTCGGTGTCGTGGCGGGACCGCGCCGATCGGATCGACCGCATCAGATGTCCCTCGGTTCGATCCGCAGGACCGTCGTGGTCGTCAACGTTTGATGACGGCCGAGGATCCCGGTGATCAGGTCGCGCTCGATCTCGAGGTAGACGCCGATGTAGTCCGTTGGTCCACCGTTGGCCGGCGACTGGATGACGACCCGCTCGTTCGGACACCAGAACCGATCCAGATCGGCCCCGGGGTCGCAGACGAACTCATCGATGGTTCGAGCGAAGTCCGCCGGTACGTAGCTGTTGCATTGCACGGTCAACGTGTCCCCCTCACGCGGTCAGACACGAGGGCGGCACCGTCGATGCCGCCGTATCGGCTCGGAAGATGACAACCCGCGTGATGGCACCGTCGGGAAGCGGTCCCGACGTCCCCTGCACGACTTCGAGAATCCGGAAGTCAGCCGAGACGTCGTTGCCGGCAATGGCTGCTGCTCGTACCGACTCCGCCGCCGCACCTCGGAGGCTGATGTAGTCACGGAACATGAAACCGAACTCGACGATGGCGAAGATGAGCAGGAAGACGATGGGGACGGTCAAGGCCGTCTCCACCAGGACCGCGCCCCGCTGGGATTGCTGTCGATGCGTCCTTCGGCTTCGCACGATCATCCTGCCGGCGGAACGAAGACGGTCGTGGTGGTCGTCGGCGCCGTCGTGGTCGTGGTCGGTGCCGCCGTCGTGGTCGGTGCCGCCGTCGTCGTCGAGGTGGTGGGCACGATCGTCGACGTGGACGTCGCCGTGATGCTGGTCGTGGTCGTCCCCACGGTCGTGGTCGTGGTGGGGATCGTGGTCGTGGTGGTGGGTGCGGTGGTGGAGGTCGTCGTCGGTGCGGTCGTCGTCGTGGTCGGAGGCAAGGTCGACGCGGTGCTGGGCGGAACGGTCGTTGCCGTCGTCGGTACGGTCGTGTTGGGCAACCAGACTTGCTCGCGCCCGATCTCGCTGGCGGCGCGGTTCTGATAGTTGGTGGTGTTGGTCGTGAGCAACCCGACGATCTGGGCACCGACAAGAACCAACGAAGACACGATCAGGGCGTACTCGACGAGCACCGCGCCGCGTTGATCATCGACGAATCGACGACCACTTGGGAGCTTCGGCGAGACCATGCGTCGATTGACGACGCAGTTCGCGACTCGCTTGAGCGATTAGGTAGCGATTCTCACGATCGCCGATTGGCGAACTCGTCGACGAGAAGATGCCCGCGGCCCTCGCAGTGAGGACAGCTCGACGACAACGACTCGAGCAGGCCTTCACCGATGCGTTTACGGGTCATCTCGGCCAGCCCCAACTCGCTGATCTCGAACACCTGGGTGCGGGTCTTGTCCCGACTCAGCGCCTGCCGGAACGTGCGCAACACCTCTTCACGGTTCTTCTTGTCCTCCATGTCGACGAAGTCGATCACGATGATGCCACCGATGTCGCGGAGCCGAAGCTGGTGGGCCACCACCTCGGCCGCCTCCAGATTGTTCCGGAACACGGTCTCCTCGAGGCTCGACGACCCGACATTCTTGCCGGTGTTCACATCGATCACGGTCAGCGCCTCGGTGTGTTCGATGATCAGCGAGCCGCCCGAGGGCAACCAGACCTTGCGATCCAGTGCTTTGTGCAACTGTTCATGGACATGGAAACGCTCGAAGACCGGCAGCATCTCCGAGGCCGGATCGTAGAACTCCACTCGATCAGCCAGTGCCGGCGTGATGACCGACACGTAGCCGGCCACCTCGTCATAGAGCTCTTCGTCGTCGATGACGACCGACCGGTATTCCTTGTTGAACTCCTCGCGAATGACACGGGTCGACATATCCGGTTCGCGGTAGAGCAGGGCTGGGGCGGTGGTTCGGGCAGCGAGGGCCTCGATCTGCTCCCACTGGTTGATCAGACCCAGGACATCCCGCTCGATCTCTTCGGCCGTCACGTTCTCGGCCGCAGTGCGAACGATCAGTCCGTGACTCTTGGGTCGAACCCGGTCCAGGATCTGTCGTAGCCGTTTACGTTCACTGTCGGGCAGCCGTTTGGAGATGCCGTAGGTGTCGGAGTTCGGGACCAGAACGACGAATCGACCGGGCAACGACACTTCGGTCGTCAAACGGGCACCCTTGTGGGCGATCGGGTTCTTGGTCACCTGACACAAGACGGTCTGTCGGGGCTTCAGGATCTGTTCGATCTTGGGCGACCCTTCGGATTTCTCGAAGTCGCTCTTGTCGTAGAGCACATCGCCTCGGTACAACACCGCGTTCTTGGGTGTGCTGATGTCGAGGAAGGCTGCTTCCATGCCGGGCAGGACGTTCTGGACCCGGCCGAGATAGATGTTGCCGTGAATCTGCAGCACATCGTCACTGGGTCGGGAAACGTAGTACTCGATCAGGTTGCGACCCTCGAGAATGGCGAT
>CALACD010000168.1 GCA_937890445.1 uncultured Acidimicrobiia bacterium
CCTGCTCGAGGAGCAGCGCTCCCAGTGCGTGCCGGGTCGGTTGCATCCAGCCCCAGGGTTCGTCATAGAGCAGGTCGTCCTCGATCTCCACCGCCCGCCGCAGATGCCCGAAGGCCAGATCGTGGTTGCCGCGGCGGTACTCCAGTTCGCCGTCGAGCATTGCTTTCGCCACCTCCAAGAGGTCGACGACGGTGTTGTTGTGCACCCGGCGGGTCGTGGGCACGAGGGCTGCGGCGTCAAGGAACGCCGCCCGCTCTCGCTCGGCGTCGGCCACGTTGCCGAGCGCAGAGTGGGCCACCGCCTTGGCATAGCGCATGATGGCGGTGGTGGCCGAGTAGAGCTCGGCATCGGACGGGAGTTCGGCGTCGATGAGTTCTTGCCACTTGCCGAAGCGCACCAGCACGTGTTGCTTCATGGCGATGAACGCTTCGGCCGAGTCGGCCATCGGTGGGGACGGGATACGAAGGAACTCTTCCGGGATGGTCTCGATCAGTTCGTCGGCCGCGGCCATGGCTGCGGAGCAGTTGCCCATGAAGAGGGCTCCGTAGATGACGAAATGGTGGTTGTGGTTGCGATAGAGGGTGTAGACGTTGAAGACGCCTTCCCGTTCGACCCATCGTCGGTCGGCCTCCACGGCCCTCTGGTTGTAGACCACGACATCGTGGTAGTTGCCACACAACACGTCGATGTGTGTCGGCATGTGGATGAGGTGACCGGCATCGGGTACCAGGTCTCGCAGGCGGTCGCCGGCCCGAAGAGCAACCTCTGGCGTGGGCGACATCTCCATGAGATGGACGTAGAGGTGGAGCAGGCCCGGGTGATCCCACGACGCGGGAATCGTGGAGAAGGCCCGCTCCAGTACGTCTTGTGCCTCGACGGTTCCGGCGCCATCGGCGATGGCTCCTGTCTTCAGATCCCACATTCGCCACGGGGTCTCGTTGAGGATTGCGTCCACGAAGCATGCCGTGATGTCGAGGTCGTCGGGAAAGCGCTGGTAGGCCTCTCGCATGGCGTTGGTGAAGGCGTTGTTCCACGGCATCTGGTCCTCGATGGGCTCCCGTTGGGGATAGCGGAACTCGAGTGCCTCGATGAGGGCTGCTTCGGGCCCGGTCATCGTGGCCAGGGTGGCACGCCCGGCGTCGGCGGCATCGACGGCGCGGGTCAACATCGTGCGCCGCGTGGCGTCGTCCATCAACGTCCAGGGCAGGTTGTAGTTCGGCCCCAGGGCAAGTGACATGCCCCAGTGAGCCAGTCCACAGCCGTCGTCGGCGTCGATCGCCCGGCCGAAACACTCGATCGCCTCGGCGTGGTTGAAGGCATAGAGCCAGTTCAAACCGCGATCGAACCACATCTGGGCAACCGGGTCCGAGGTCGTGACTGGCCGGGTGTGGGGGCCGAGATCGTAGTACTCCATGGATGGATCATCTCCCAGTGGCGCGCCACCGGCAACCACATCCAGGCGTTCGCCGATCGGTGTTTGGTTTCGTTTCCGCTGGTGAGCAAGAATCGATTCATGCATCTCGCCTCGTCCTCCGCCTACGTGCAGTCCGTAGGTTGAGATCCCGGTCGGCCCTCGAGGTCGTCAACGGCTCGAAGGCAGCCGAGCCGGCCGGAGTCTTCTACGGCTGGGTGGTCACCTGGACCGCCTTCGTCATCCTGGCCATGACGTACGGCGTCCAGTTCAGCTTCGGGGTGCTGCTCCCGGACATCGTGGAGGACACGGGGTGGAGCCGAACCGAGCTGTCGTTCGCGATCTCGACCTACATCTTCGTCTACAGCTCGCTGAGCGGCCTCAGCGGCTCGCTCACCGACCGGAGCGGGCCTCGGCGAGTCGTCGTGCTGGGAGCCGGGTTCCTCGGGGCCGGGTATGTCCTGACCGGTCTGTCCCAGGAACGCTGGCAGTTCCTCGTCTCCCTGGGACTCGTCGCGGCCATCGGGATGAGTGCCACGTTCGTTCCCTGCACGTCGACGGTTGCCCGTTGGTTCGACCGATCCCGGGGCAAGGCGCTGGGCATCACGACGAGTGGCGGCAGTTTCGGCGGCATCGTGGTGCCACCGATCGCCGGCCTGTTGACCACTGCCATCGGATGGCGAAGGACCTACGTCGTTCTTGCCGTCGTGACGCTGGCCCTCCTGCTGGTCGCGTCCCGTCTGATCGTTCGGGACCCCAGTGTGAAGGGACTCTCGGTCGACGGTCGGGTCGAGGTCGCGAGCACGGATCCTGATGCGACGGAGGTGGCCCGTGCGTCGTGGGGCATGACCCGGGCACAAGCGATGGCCACCCCGGTCTTCTGGGCCGCCGGCGGCATCTTCTTCTTCTCCTGGATGGCGGTCTTCATGCCCTTGGTCCATCTCGTCCCCTTCGCCGAGGACATCGGCATGGGCAAGGGCATTGCCTCGACGATGCTGAGCGCCATCGGCCTTGGCGGGCTCCTGGGGCGAACGAGTACGGGGGTACTGTCGGACCGGATCGGGCGCCTTTGGGCCCTGGCGCTGGTGCTTGCGGTCCAGATCTCGGCCTTTGCCGCCTTTGCCATCGGAACCGGTCTGTTGGTCCTGTTGCCCGCTGCGGTGGCCTTCGGCATGGCCTATGGGGGCACCACTACGATGTTTCCCGCCATCTTCAGCGATCAGTTCGGTCAAGCCCACATCGGCTCCATCACCGGGGCGGTCTTCGCGGTCGCGGGCTCGAGTGCAGCATTCGGCCCGACGCTGGCCGGCGTCATCCATGACGCCACCGACAGTTATCGATTGGCGTTCGCCATCGGGGGCGGCATGAACCTGGTGGCCTTGGGTCTGGTCGGGTTGTTGTGGATGTTCCTGGGCCGCAGCGCGCCAGGCGAGTTGAGCATCACCTAGCCATGGATCCCCTCCTGATGATCGACACTGCGGGACAGATGCTCCTGGCCGATGTCGATGCGGCCGCGACCGGCCTCGTCGAGGTGCGGGTGCCCGTGGGCGAGATCGTCGACGGCCTGACGACTCGTGCCACCGCTTGTGCCTGGTCCGGGGCAGGCCAGTGGACGGCGTGGTCCCTGTCGGCCCTCGCCATCGACGGCCCCAACGAACTGCGGATCCACGACGAGGCAACCGATTCCAGTTGGGTGTTGGCCGAGGCGTTCACGGCCTTCTACCTCGCACCCAGTCCGTGCGGCCGCTACCTCAGTCACCTCTCGCCCGGGCCCCTCGGTCTGGAGTTGGCGGTGTCCGATGTCCGAAGTGGAGAGCTTCGGGTGATCGAGCGAGGCCAGCCCCTGTTCTGGGCCTGGTCGGACGACTCGACCCGCCTCGCGGTGCACGTCGGGAATCGACTGGTCATCGCGCCGCTCGACGGTTCGGGAAACGAGGTCATCACCGAGGAGGCCGGGAGCTTCGTGGCCCCGCAGTGGCTGCCGGGGGAGTCGGTGGCCTTCGTCGGTCGGGACCCTGTCCGAGGTTTCCCCGCCGTGTTGGTACATGGCCCCGATGGATCGCAGCGTCCGCTGGTGGCGCTCGGAGACAACTCGGTCGGAGGTGGACGATTCGTCCTCGACCCCGATGGTCGCCGGATCGCCTTGATCGATGACGCGGGTCATCTGGTCATCCATGATCTGCTGAGCGACGAGCGGACCACCGCGTCGACGGCCAACACGGTTGCGTTCTTCTGGTCGCCCGCCGGCGACCGTCTGGCGGCGCTGACGATCGTGTCACCGACCGAGGTGGCATGGTCGATCTTCGACGGGACCCGGTCCCGCCTCCTCGAACCGTTTCGACCGGGAGGAAGGTGGTTCTCCTCGGTGCTTCCCTTCTTCGAACAGTACAGCCGGAGCCACTCGGTCTGGAGTTCCGATGGCTCGGCCCTGGTCGCCATCGCCGCGTCGGGTGGAGACGGTGCGCCGACGACCACCGACGCGGTCGTGCAGCGATTGGACGAGCACGGTTCCACCCAGCGGGTCGAGCGGATCGAGCTTGCTTGGTGGGCACCGGGCTGACGGCGACGCGTGCGGACCTCGGGCACGGTCGATGGTGACGTGTCGGTGGTGTCGCAGGCGAGGAACTTGGGTCCGGTCCTGCTGCTGTGGTTACCTTCGCACATGGATTTCGAGACCCTGGTGCAGCAACGACGGAGCATTCGCGGCTACAAGCCCGACCCGGTGCCTCGGTCCGTGATGGAGGAGATCATCGAGGTCGCCAAACGGGCGCCATCGTCGATGAACACCCAGCCCTGGCATTTCCATGCCGTGACGGGCGAACCTCTGGAACGCATTCGTGAAGGCAACACCGAACGGATGTTGGCCGGAATCGCTCCTCAACGGGAGATTGCGACCGCGGATCACGGATACCAGGGCGTGCACCGCGAGCGGCAGATCGGTATTGCGGTCCAACTCTTCGAGGCGATGGGGATCGAGCGTGACGACGCCGAACGACGCCAGGACTGGGTCATGCGAGGCTTCCGTCAGTTCGATGC
>CALACD010000169.1 GCA_937890445.1 uncultured Acidimicrobiia bacterium
ACCTCCTCCATCTGACCATGGAGGGGGCGAAGAAGCGCTGGGGGAGTGGGCTCAACGACGCCATCACCGATCGATTGGTCTTCGAACTCGACGTCATCAAGAACATGGGCTTCAGCTCGTACTTCCTGATCACCTGGGATCTGATCAAACACGCCCGCGACTCCGGCATTCGGGTCGGACCCGGTCGAGGGTCGGCTGCGGGCTGTGCGGTCGCCTATTCGCTGTGGATCACCGATCTCGATCCCATCGAGTACGACCTGCTGTTCGAGCGGTTCCTGAACCCGTCCCGCATCTCCATGCCCGATATCGACATGGATTTCGACTCTCGCTATCGGGACGAGATGATCCGGTATTGCGCCGAGAAGTACGGCCGGGACCATGTCGCCCAGATCGTCACCTTCTCCCAGATCAAGGCCAGGGCTGCGGTTCGCGACGGGGCCCGCGTGCTGGGTTACCCCTACGTCGTGGGTGACAAGGTGGCCAAGGCCATGCCGCCGTTGATCATGGGCCGCGACACCCCGCTCAAGTACTGCTTCGAGGAGTCGGACAAGTACGCCGACGGCTACAAGATGGCCGCCGAGTTGCGGAGTATGGTCGACACCGACGCCGACGTGGCCCGGGTGGTCGAGGTCGCCATGGGTCTCGAAGGCCTCCGCCGTCAGGACGGTATCCATGCTGCCGCGGTGGTGATCACCAAGGAGGCGCTGACCGAGTACATGCCGATCCAGCGTAAGCCGATGCCGGGTGTCGACATCGAGGATGCGCCGGTCGTCACCCAGTACGAAATGCACGGGGTGGAGGATCTCGGTCTTCTGAAGATGGACTTCCTCGGTCTGCGCAACCTGGATGTCATCTCCGACTCGCTGGCGCTCATCGCCGAGGTGCACGGGGTCGATGTCGACATCGACCGGGTCGATCTGACCGACGAGAAGACCTTCGAGCTGTTGCGGGCCGGTCAGAGCATCGGTGTGTTCCAACTGGAGTCGTCACCGATGCGGGCCCTGATGCGCTCGATGGCGCCGACCGAGTTCGAGGACGTGGCCGCGCTGGTCGCCTTGTATCGACCGGGGCCGATGGCGGCCAACATGCACAACGACTACGCCGATCGAAAGAACGGGCGCAAGGAGATCGAACACCTCCACCCTGATGCCGAGGAGCTTCTCGGCGACACGTACGGCCTCATGATCTACCAAGAGCAGATGATGAGGATGAGCCAGAAGTTCGCCGGCTATTCCCTGGCCGATGCCGACAACCTGCGCAAAGCGGCCGGCAAGAAGAACCGCGAGATCATGGCCAAGGAGCGCGACAAGTTCGTCGCTGGCTGTGCCTCCACCGGGTACGGAGCCGACTTCGGTGCGAACCTGTTCTCCATCATCGAGGGCTTCGCCGACTACGCCTTCAACAAGAGCCACTCCTATGGTTACGGGTTCGTCAGCTTCCAGACTGCCTTTCTGAAGGCCAACTATCCGGTCGAGTACCTCGCCTGTCTGCTCACCAGCGTCAAGAGCAGCCTGGAGAAGGCGGCCGTCTACCTGAACGAGTGCCGTCAGCTCGGGATCAATGTCCTCGTCCCCGACGTCAATCGCTCGCAATTGGACTTCTCGTCCATCCCCGATCCCGATCCGTCGGCGCCGCTGAACGCCATCACGTTCGGCCTGTCGGCGGTGCGCAACGTCGGAGCGGGCTTGGTCGAGCTCATCATTCGTGAACGAGAGTCGGGAGGTCCCTACGCCGACTTCCTCGACTTCTGTGAACGGGTCGATTACCAGGTGCTCAACAAGCGGACCATCGAGTCGCTGATCAAGGCCGGTGGTTTCGACTCGTTGGGCCACGCCCGTCGAGGACTGCTGCTCTGCTTCGAGGAGATCATCGACAAGACCGTGGCCAAGCGTCGTGAACGTGACATGGGCGTCATGACCCTGTTCGGGGCGGCCAGTGAGTCCGATGTGCCGACCTATGACGATCGGCCCGTGATCTCCGGCGAGGAGTTCGACAAGTCTCAGCGGTTGGCCTTCGAGAAGGAGATGTTGGGGCTCTACGTGTCCGACCATCCGCTGATGGGCCTGGAGGCATCGCTGCGACGCAAGGCCGAGACCACGTTGGGAGGGCTCGAGGATCTCGAGGATGGAGCCCTCGTGTCGGTTGGTGGCGTCGTCACGAACCTGCAGCGGAAATGGACCAAGAAGGGCGATCTGATGGGTTTGTTGATCCTGGAGGATCTCACCCATTCGGCCGAGACCATGATCTTTCCCCGGACGTTCGCCGACTACGGCCATCTGCTGGAGGACGATCGAGTGGTCGTCATCCGCGGTCGTCTCGATCGTCGTGACGATCAGCCCAAGCTGATGGCCCAGTCCATCGAGGTCTTCGAACCCGAGTTGCTCGGAAGCTCTCCGCCGTTGCGGCTCGAGATTCGACCCAATCAGCTGTCGGAGCGTCTCATCGGGGATCTCAAGCGGGTCCTGCGGGAACACTCTGGCGATTCGTCGGTCTACATCCATCTCAGCGATGACCAGGCGGTGAAGCTGTCCGACGAGTTCAGCGTGGACACGAGCAACGGGCTCATCCCTGAGCTCCGAGTTCTGCTGGGAGCCGAGTCGATCGTCCTCTGAGCGTCCTCTGAGCGCTTCGGACCCTTCTGGCGGGTATCCCCTTCGCTGGCAGCGGTCATGGCCGCCAGAACGTCGCCACGGCGGCCGAGACGGCGTCCCGAGGTCAGTTCGCGCGGGTGATAGAACGAAATTCGGGAGCGTCGGAGAATCCCAGGGCGACGGTTCCCCGGGAGTCTCCCGCCGCCAGCCGGCCGAGCCAGTACTGCAGGCCCTCGGCGTCGGGCGAGCGTGACAGCGTGTTCTGATACAGGAGGGTCACGAAGGCCTCGTCGCTCAGGGAGTTGCCGTAGCGACTCACGAACTCGGGGCTGGTCCCGAAGAAGGTGGCTGCGCTGTCGTTGCTCCATTGGCCGGTCGAGATGCGGTCCTGCCAGAAGGCATAGCCGGCCGGGTCCGGATCGCGGAGGAAGAAGGCGGCGTACAGGCGAGCGATTCTCGCCTCGGTCCCTGATGTCGACCAGTACCGGGGGCTCAGGATCGGACTCGGACCGGACGGTGCCGTGGTCGTGGTCGGTGCTGTGGTGGTCGGTGCTGTGGTGGTCGGTGTGGTGGTGGTCGGTGTGGTGGTGTCCAGCCAGAG
>CALACD010000170.1 GCA_937890445.1 uncultured Acidimicrobiia bacterium
GCGCCGCGATGTCATGGACGAAGCAGATGTCCTGCTTCTCGAAGGCCTCATCGAAGAAGTTTCGTGATCAGGCCAGCTTCATGATCAGGTGAGCGGGCGATCGGTGGGTCGCACCGGGCTCGGCAGGAGCGTGTGACCCATCAGCTGCTCGTCGACGGAGGCCGCAGCAGAACGGCCTTCGGCGATGGCCCATACGATCAGGCTCTGGCCTCTGCCCATGTCGCCGCAGACGAAGACCTTGTCCACCGTTGTCTTCCACTGCCGATCCCGCACGACGTTGCCGCGGGGGTCGAGTGCCACACCGAGTTGATCGATCAGTGTTCCCTGCTCGGGACCCGTGAAGCCCATGGCCAGGAACACGAGATCGACCTCGAGCTCGAAGTCACCCCCCTCGACCGGGTCGAACGAGGGTCGCCCGTCGACCATGTTCAACTCGACTCGTGTGCCCCGGAGGCCGGTGAGGACGCCATCTCGTCCGATGAATTCGTCGGTGTTGACCGAATACCACCGTTCGCCGCCCTCTTCATGAGCTGACGCCACCCGATACGTGAGCGGCCACGTGGGCCATGGGGTGGACTCGGCCCGGGTGTCCGGCGGGCGTTCCATGATCTCGAACTGGTGAATGGCGGTTGCGCCCTGTCGGTGTGCCGTCCCCAGGCAGTCGGCGCCGGTGTCACCGCCGCCGATGATCACCACCTTCTTGCCCTCAGCCGAGATCGGGGAGGCCTCGAGATCGCCCTCCTGGACCTTGTTGGCCAGCGGGAGGTACTCCATGGCCTGATACACACCCTGGAGCTCTCGCCCAGGTATGGGGAGGTCGCGCCATTGTGTGGCACCCCCCGCCAACAGGATGGCGTCGAAGTCTTGGTGCAGTACTTCGACGGCGACCGACGTCGCATCCTCACTCGGGCCGCCGACGTAGGCGTTGGTGCGGAACTCGGTGCCTTCGGCCCGCATCTGCTCCAGACGACGATCCAGTACCGACTTCTCCATCTTGAACTCGGGAATGCCGTAGCGCAGCAGTCCGCCGATGCGGTCGGCCCGCTCGAACACGACGACGTCGTGGCCGGCCCGGGTCAACTGCTGTGCAGCGGCGAGACCAGCCGGTCCCGACCCGATGACGGCGACGCGCTTGCCGGTGCGCTTCGATGCGATGACCGGTTTGACCCAGCCTTCGGCCCAGGCCCGTTCGATGATAGCGACCTCGATCTGCTTGATGGCCACCGCTTCGGTGTTGATGCCAGCCACGCAGGCGCCCTCACAGGGCGCGGGGCACAGCCGTCCCGTGAATTCGGGAAAGTTGTTCGTGGCATGGAGTCGCTCGATGGCTTCTTCCCAGTTGCCTCGGTACACCAGGTCGTTCCAGTCGGGAATGATGTTCCCGAGCGGGCACCCGCTGTTGCAGAACGGAATACCGCAGTCCATGCAGCGGGCGGCCTGGATCTGCACTCGCTGGTCGGGGTAGTCCTCGTAGACCTCTTTCCAATCCCGAAGCCGTACCGGCACGGGACGGCGTGTTGGCTGCTCCCGCGGGTAGAGCATGAAACCTCGTGGATCACCCATGTGCTGCCTCCATGATCGCAACCATCGGGTCCGAGCCCGCGTCTTCGGCCTGACGTTGAGCCTCGAGGACTCGTCGGTAGTCGGTCGGCATGACTTTCACGAACCTCTCCACCTCAGAGTTCCAGCGTTCGAGGACGGCTTCGGCCACGGCCGAACCCGTCTCCACGAAGTGGGCCCGGATCAACTGCTGCAGCTCCTGCTGATCGTCGCTGTCGAGTGGTTCGAGGTCGACCATCTCGCGATTGACCCTGCTGGGGAACGAGCCATCGGTGTCATACACGTAGGCGATGCCGCCCGACATGCCGGCGCCGAAGTTGCGGCCCGTCGTTCCGAGAATCACCACACGGCCTCCGGTCATGTATTCACAACCATGGTCGCCGACGCCTTCGGCCACGGCCACCGCTCCCGAGTTACGGACGGCGAATCGCTCTCCGACCTTGCCTCGGAGGTAGAGCTCGCCGCTGGTCGCTCCGTAGAGCAGCACGTTGCCGGCGATGACGTTCTCCTCGGCAACGAAGGGCGACGATGCCGGTGGGAACACGGCGATTCGTCCCCCGCAGAGTCCCTTGCCAACGTAATCGTTGGCATCGCCCTCCAGGCGCAGGGTGATGCCCTTCGGTACGAAGGCCCCGAACGAGTTCCCGGCCGAACCGTTGAAGTCGATCGAGATCGTGTCGTCAGGGAGTCCGCCTCCGCCATGGGCCTTGGTGACCTCATGGCCCAAAAGCGTTCCCACCGTGCGATTGATGTTGCGGATGGGCCGGCTGATTCGCACGGGAGTACCGTCTGCCAAGGCAGCGGCGCACGCCGCGATCAGTTCCTGGTCCAGCGCAGCGGCCAGACCATGGTCCTGGGTGACGGTCTGGCGTCGCTCCTGTCCGGCGTCGAGTTCGGGCACGTAGAGGATCGGCGCCAGGTCGAGGCCTGCCGCCTTCCAATGCTCCACGGCGGCCGATGTATCGAGGACTTCGGCGTGTCCGACGGCTTCGGCGATGGTTCGGAAGCCGAGCGCGGCCAGGTACTCGCGTACCTCTTGGGCGATGAACTCGAAGAACGTCTCGACGAACTCCGGCTTTCCGCTGAACTTTGCCCGAAGCTCCGGGTTCTGGGTGGCAACGCCGACCGGACAGGTGTCGAGGTGGCAGACCCGCATCATGATGCATCCCGACACCACCAATGGTGCGGTGGCGAAACCGAATTCCTCGCCTCCCAGGAGGGCGGCGACGACGACGTCTCGCCCGGTCTTGATCTGGCCGTCGACCTGCACGACGATCCGGTCCCGCAGATTGTTCAACAGCAGCGTCTGCTGCGTTTCTGCCAAGCCGAGCTCCCACGGGCCGCCCGCATGTTTCAAGGACGTCAGCGGCGAAGCTCCGGTTCCTCCGTCGTGTCCGGAGATCAGCACGACGTCGGCCTTGGCCTTGGAGACTCCGGCGGCAACGGTGCCGACCCCGACCTCGGCCACCAGCTTCACATGAATCCTGGCCTCGGGGTTGGCGTTCTTGAGGTCGTGGATGAGCTGGGCCAGATCCTCGATCGAATAGATGTCGTGATGGGGCGGCGGCGAGATCAACCCGACGCCGGGCGTGGAGTGGCGGGTCTTCGCGATCCAGGGGTAGACCTTGCGCCCGGGCAACTGGCCGCCCTCGCCTGGTTTGGCTCCCTGGGCCATCTTGATCTGGATGTCGTCAGCATTGGTGAGGTAGTCCGAGGTCACGCCGAAACGTCCGGATGCGACCTGTTTGATCGAGGATCGCTTGGAATCCCCGTTGGGCAGCGTCACGAAACGCTCGGGATCCTCGCCTCCTTCGCCGGTGTTCGACTTGCCCCCGAGGCGGTTCATGGCAATGGCGAGCGTCTCGTGTGCCTCGGCCGAGATCGAGCCGTAGCTCATGGCGCCAGTGGCGAACCGCTTGATGATCTCGGAGATGGGTTCGACCTCGTCGATGGGTATCGGTGGCCGGTCGGATCGAAACGTGAACAGGCCCCGGAGGGTCGAGAGTTGCTCGGACTGATTGTCGACGAGATTGGTGTACTCCTTGAAGATCTCGTATCGCTTGGTGCGAGTCGAGTGTTGGAGCTTGAACACGGTCTCGGGATTGAACAGGTGATACTCGCCCTCGCGTCGCCACTGGTACTCGCCACCGAACTCCAGTTCTCGGTGCTGCAGCATCTCGGG
>CALACD010000171.1 GCA_937890445.1 uncultured Acidimicrobiia bacterium
TCGTCGCCAGCCTCGGCATGATCTGGGCCCACCCGATGGCCCGACTCGCCATGGTCTCGCTCGTGATCTCCCAGGCCGTGATGGTCGGTGTGATGGCAATGACCCCGCTGCACATGGAAGCCCACGGCCACGACGACGCGACGGTCGGTTTCATCATTGCCACCCACACTGCCGGCATGTTCGCGTTTGCGCCGCTGGCAGGCTGGGCCTCGGACCGCTTCGGCCGAATTCGATCGATCGCTTTCGGTGCGGCCGTCCTGGTTCTGGCCACCGCCATGACCGCACTGGCGGCCGATGCCCCCAACCTGCTGATGTTCCCCGGCTTGTACCTGCTCGGCCTGGGATGGAGCTTCGGCATGGTCGCCGGCAGCACGCTGTTGACCGAATCGGTGCCCAGCGATGATCGGGTATCCGCCCAAGGCGCGGCCGATCTGATGGCCAGCATCGTGTCCGGCGTGGCTGCGATGGCGTCCGGCCTGGTGCTCGACATGGCCGGCTACCACATTCTGTCGATGCTGGGGATCGTGGCTGCCGGCGTCCTGCTCGTCGCCGGCTTCGTCCGAGACCGTCACGTCACCTTGATGCCTGACGCCGCAGCCTGACCCTCGAGCTGACCCTCGAGTCGTCGTCGACGAACCGTGGCAGGTTCTTCCCTCGGAGGCGCACTCCTCGTCGAGATCGGCCGGTGGGCTCAGCCCCGGCCGAGGATCCCGCCGGCCAGACCACCCGCACCCGTCCCGCCCGAGCTGGGTCCGATGGCAGCACTGATGAATCCCAGGAACTCCGTGGGGTTGCGGGTCTGAACCAAGAGCCGACCCGGACCGGTGAAATCGAAGACCAGTCCTTCGCCGCTCTTGAAAGTCTGCACCAACCCACCTGCCACCTTTCGGATCGACATCTGTACCGACTCCTGGTAGGCCACCATGTGCCCGGTGTCCAGCGTGATGGTCTGACCCGGTGCCAGATCCCAGGCCTCGATCGCGCCATACGCGGCGAGCACCATCGAACCGTGGCCCTCGGCTCGCAGGATGAAACCACCTTCGCTACCGAACAGGTTCTTGAAGCCACCCCACTTGGTGTCCAACTCGACACCCTCGGATGAGGCCAGCCACGGACTCGACGGTCTCGAACCCAGAGCCGGGTCTGTGTCTCGCGACCGGTCAGCGACCGCGAGCCACTTGCCTACACTCGGTCGCATGGCGCTCGCACTGCAACGGCTCGAACCGTTCACCCCCCGTACCGGCCCTTTGCTGTTGGTGATCGCCGACGGCGTCGGCATCGCCCCGGCCGACCCCAGCAACGCCGTGACCATGGCCAACGCCCCCCGCCTCGATGCCCTGACCACCTCGGAACTCTCCACCCAGTTGCTGGCCCATGGGCCTGCCGTTGGACTCCCGAGCGACGACGACATGGGTAACAGCGAGGTCGGTCACAACGCGCTGGGAGCCGGTCGTATCTTCGCCCAGGGCGCCAAGCTGGTGAATGCCGCGCTCCACTCGGGCGCCTTGTTCGACAGCAAGGTCTGGCAGGCCGTGGTCGAGCATGGGCGCGCTGCGACCCTGCATTTCATCGGACTGCATTCCGACGGCAACGTGCACAGTCACATCGACCACCTCCATCATTTGGCCGAGGCGGCAGCCGAACAAGGCGTGACCCGATGCCGGGTCCACATTCTCCTCGACGGTCGCGACGTCGGTGCCAGATCTGCGCTGGACTACATCGCCCAGACCGAACAGGTTCTCCAGAAGATCAACGAACACTACGGGGCCGACTACCGCATTGGATCAGGTGGCGGCCGCATGACCATCACGATGGATCGCTACAACGCCGATTGGCCGATGGTCCAACGGGGGTATGACTGCCACACCCACGGAATCGGTCGCCACTTCACCTCAGCCACCGAAGCGGTCGAGACCATGTACGCCGAGAGCGACGCCGGCGATCAGTACCTGGGTGCGTTCGTCATCGTCGGGGACGACGACCTTCCGGTCGGAACCATGCACGACGGCGACGCCGTCGTGCTCTTCAACTTCCGCGGCGACCGAGCCATCGAGATAACCCGGGCCTACGAGGATCCTGACGTGAGCGAGATCGACCGAGGCTCCAAACCCAAGGTCTATTTCGCCGGCATGCTCCAGTACGACGGCGATCTTCATCTGCCGACGAACTACCTGGTCGAGCCACCGGCCATCAACGACACCATGAGTGAATACCTGTGTGCCGAGGGCGTCCGGAGCTTTGCCATCAGCGAAACCCAGAAGTTCGGTCACGTCACCTACTTCTGGAACGGGAACCGCTCGGGCTACCTCGACGAGAACCTCGAGACCTACGTCGAGATCCCCTCCGACAACGTGGAATTCAACACCACCCCGGCGATGAAACTGAGGGAGATCACCGACCGCACCATCGAACTGCTCCGGTCGGGCGACTACCAGTTCGGCCGCGTCAACTTCCCCAACGGTGACATGGTCGGCCACACGGGAGACCTGGCGGCAACGATCGAAGCCATCGAAGTTCTGGAAGAGAGCGTCGGTCGCCTGCTCGACGTCATCGACGAACTCGATGGCGTGCTCGTCTTCACCGCTGACCACGGCAACGCCGACATCATGT
>CALACD010000172.1 GCA_937890445.1 uncultured Acidimicrobiia bacterium
CTCGGGCAGATGCGCGAGGCGGGGGCCACGTTGATCGAAGCGACCCCGGCCGGCGAGCAGATGTGGCTCGACGAGATGGCCGACAAGGCCAAGTTCGGCGAACGGTTCCGAGCCGAATGCACACCCGGCTACTACAACAACGAAGGCAAGGCCGGCAACCCCATCGGCTTCTTCACCGGCTCCTACGGCGCGGGGCCCCGCAAGTTCTTCCGCCTCCTCGACGAGTGGCGCCAGGACGGCACGATGCAAGGCATCTCGCTCTCCTGACCCGCCCCGGACCTGTGTGCGCTCCCGCCGTCCTCCGAACTGTGTGCGCTCCTGCTCGCTGAGCGAGCACATCTGCACACGGATCGGAGGGGTGTGACGGGGATCAGCGGGGAGTGACGTCGATCTCGGTCGCCTTCACGGCCACCCAGATCTCGATACCCGGTCGAAGATCGAGAGCGGCTGCTGCTGCCGGAGTCACGTCGGCCCGGATCGGCAGGGGGAAACCCAGCTCGACTCGGACGGTGTCACCCAGAGGCTCGACCGCTACGACAGTCGCCCTCCACGTGTTGCGGGGGCTGCCGTCGGGACGTGAGGGGTGCAAGGCCACAGCACTGGGATGGATGGTGACCAAGACCTTGCCGACGATGCTGGTGTCGGCCACCTGAAGCCTTTCGGGGTGGCCGTCCACGACCACCATTCCCCCATCGCAGCGGCCGACGAACAGATTCGTTCCGGCCAGATCGGCCACGTACCCCGTGGCAGGATGCCGGCGGATCTCGTCCGGCGTACCGGTTTGGGTGACCCTGCCGTTCTCCAGGACCACCAGGCGGTCGGCCAACAGGAAGGCATCGGTTGGATCGTGGGTGATCAGCATCCGTGGCCCGTCGAAGGCCCGCAGCGATGCCGCGAGGCTCTGCCGGGTGCGGCTGCGGGTCGTGACATCGAGAGCCGCCAGTGGTTCGTCCAGCAGCAGCGCCTTCGGGTCACTGGCCAGGGCTCGGGCCAGCGCGACACGCTGGGCCTGTCCGCCCGAGATCTGACTGGGCGAGCGTCGGGCAAGATCCGCCAGGTCGAACGAGTCCAGCCACGTCCGTGCCCGGCGTCGCCGATCGGATCGATTGCCGCCGCGCAATCCGAAGGCGACGTTGTCGAGCACCGAGAGATGCTCGAACAGCAGATAGTCCTGGAACACGATGCCGATGCCGCGCTGCTGGGGCGGGACGAAGATGTCGGCCGACGGATCGTCGACCGCCGTGCCGGCGATGACCAGGCGGCCCTCATCCAGTGGAATCAGCCCGGCCAACACGTCGACGAGGGTCGACTTGCCGGCGCCGTTCGGGCCGAGCAGGGCGGTCGTCGTGCCCGGCAGGAGCACGAGGGAGACGTCGAGGAGAAAGCCGCCGTCGCGATGCACGACGAGGTTGGCTTCCACCCCCCGAGTGCCCGTGAGCCGACTCACCGGATCGAACCATTCGATGACCACCAGCGGTCACGCATGGTGAGCAGGACCAGCAGCGAGATCGCCATCAGCACCAGGCTGATGGCAACGGCAGCATCGCGATCGGACTCGAGGGCCACGAAGACTGCAAGTGGCAGCGTTTGTGTCCTGCCCTGGAGATTGCCGGCGAAGGTCACGGTGGCACCGAACTCGCCAAGGGCTCGAGCCCACGTGAGCAGAATCCCGGCTCGTAGCGACGGGCCGATCATCGGCAGGGTGACCCGCCGGAAGATGGTGAGCCGAGATGCTCCGAGGCTGGCGGCGGCGCCTTCGTAGCGTTGATCGACAGACGCCAACGCGCCGCTGACGGTCACCACGAGGAACGGCATGGAGACGAAGGTGTTGGCCACCACCACGCCCCACATCGAGAACGGCAACAACAGACCGGTGGCGTCGTTGAGCGGTCCACCTACCAGGCCACGGCGGCCGAGAGCGAACAGCAGCGCGGCACCGCCGACAACCGGTGGGAGCACCATGGGCAGGGTGACGACGGCCCGGAGCACCGAATTGCCGGTGAAGGGCACTCGACTGACCAGCCAGGCCAGTGGCACGCCGAGCACCACACTCAAAGCGGTGGCGAGCAATGAGGAGATGAGCGACAACCGCAGCGCGTCGAGCACCACCGAACTGGTGAGGAGGGACGGCAATCGGTCCCACGGTGTCCGCGACAGCAGACCGATGAGGGGCACGATGGTGACCAGGGCGCCGAGGGCGCCGAGCCCGAGCAACACAAACGGTGGCCGTACCGGTCGTCGAGTGGTCACGATCCGAAGCCATGGCCGGCCAGGATGGCCTGCCCTTCGCTCGACATCACGAAGTCGACGAACTCGTTTGCAGCGTCGCTGGGGTCGTCGCCGAGGGCGACGATGGGATAGCGGTTCACGAAGTCTCCCGACGACGGAATGTCGAGGCGTTCCACTCGGCCATCGGTTGTGTCGGTGGCGTAGACCAGGCCCGCGTCCAGGTCTCCTCCTTCGATCTTCGCCAAGAGCGACCGCACATCGGGCTCGGAGGTGTCCAGCGAGGGGACGACGCCCTGGGCCGACAAGACATCGACGGCCAAGGACCCGCATGGCACCTGTGCTGCGCACACACCCAGGAGTAGATCGGGTCGGGAGAAGTCCTCGATCGAGGCGATGCCTGCCGGGTTCCCGAGCGGGACCGCAATCACGAGGCGATTGGTGGCGAAGACCGCAGGCTCGAGCGACTGTTCAGGAAGCGCAGCGGCGACGAGATCCATGTTGATCTCGTCGGCCGAGGCGAACACGTCGACGGGAGCACCCTCCAGGATGCCTTCGCGCAGTTGGCTGCTGCCGGCCAGGTTCAGCTGGACATCGATGTCGGGATGCTCAGTCTCGAAGGCCTTCTCGATGTCGCTGAAGGCATCGGTGAGCGACGCGGCAGCGAAGACCAGGATGCGGGTTTGGTCGGGGCCGCCCTGTCCCGCTCGGTCCTGCCCACTCGAGCCTGAACAGGCTGCGCCCCCGATCAGGAGGAGCACGAGGAACAGTCGAGGGCCTCGAACGGCGGGGCGAGGCGTTGGCATCTGCTCTCTCCTCCCCTTCGGACCGACGAGACAAGTAATCTCAATGAGAATACTGCCGGTGAGAGTACCGCAGCGGAGGGCCGAAGCTACGGTGCGTTGCCATGGTCGAGGACCCGTCCCTGTCGCTCAACGAGTGGGTCGTTCTGGCGCTTGTCGGCGAACAACAGGCTCATGGCTTCGCTCTGGCCCGGGAGCTCGCACCCACGTCGGACCTCGGCCGAGTGCTGACCGTGCATCGACCCCTGGTGTATCGGGCCCTGGCCCGCCTGGTCGAGTACGACCTGTCCGAACCCGGTGACGCCGGGCCGAAACGGCGGACGCATCGCATCACACCCAAGGGACGCCGAGCACGCGATCGCTGGCTCGAACGTCCGGTCGACCACGTGCGAGACATGCGCATCGAGTTCCTGGTGAAGTTGCGCCTGAACGAGCGGGCAGGCAGGAACACGTCGCGACTGGTCGCGGCCCAACACGCACAGTTGGCCGCCACCCTCGACCGACTCGAACACGAGCCACCCCGTGACGTCGTCGATCGGTGGCGTCAACACAACGCTGCGGCGGTCCGCGATTTCCTGGCCGACCTCGGCGGGTGAGGTGCCGTGCACCTACCCTTCGACATTTGGTATCCGTTCGGATACCTTAAGTGCATGGATGTCGGTGTGGTGCTGCGGGAGTCTCGTCGTAGGTCAGGGTTGTCATTGCGGGCATTGGGTGACTTGGCCGGCACCTCCCATTCGACCTTGGCGGCATATGAGTCGGGCCGGAAGGTGCCGACGGCGGCGACGTTGAATCGGATCGTGGAGGCGGCGGGGTTCGGGCTGGATGTGGGATTGCGCCGCCGCATCCGCAGCAGACGGGCTGGTGATCACGTCTTGTTGCGCGGTGATGAGTTGGTCGCAGCGTTGGATCTGGCCGGCGAGTTCCCGGCACGCCACGATCGGACGCTCGATGCGCCGGTGTTCGGCCGGTGAGGTTGGTCGACCAGATCGTCGACCTCCACACCGTGCTCCAGGGGGCCGGCGTGCCGCATGCGTTCGGTGGGGCATTGGCGTTGGCGTGGTGCACCCAGCAGGCGAGGGCCACGATCGACATCGATGTCAACCTGTTCGTCGACACGATCGACGCCGACACCGTCCTCGCTGTGCTGCCGGGAGCGGTCGTGGTGACGGCGGCCGACCGGACCAGGATCGAACGCGACGGCCAGACCCGCTTGTGGTGGGACACGACCCCGGTCGACGTGTTCTTCAACACCACCGCCTTTCACGCCGAAGCAGCCGGCCGCGTGCAGTTCGAGGCATTCGCCGGCGCCCAGGTGCCGTTCCTGGCCTGTGACGATCTGGCGGTGTTCAAAGCGTTCTTCAACCGCACCAAGGACTGGGCCGATCTGGAAGCCATGCACGAGGCCGGCACCCTGCACGTCCCCAACGTGTTGGGTGTCCTGGCCACCTACCTCGGCGGTGCTGACCCCAGGATCGAACGCCTCCGCCAACTCGGAGGACTCGGGTAGAAGTTGATGGAACGACGTCCGGCTGCACAGCCATTGCTCCCGGCCTCGGCCCCTGGGGAGTCCAGTCAGGCCGCCGTGCCAGACGCCCGCTTCTGGGTCACCAACAGCTGCTCGGGTCCCGGGAACGAGGTGTTGGGGACATAGGTGAGTACCTGGTCATCGACGAGCGCAAGAGTGGGGAATCCGACGGCCAGCTGGGCGAGGAGCTCGCTGATCTGCATTCGGGCCAACTGGGCGCCGAGGCAGTAGTGGATGCCGAATCCGAAGGACAGATGGTCGCGTGCGTTCGCCCGATCGGGGGCGACGCCGTCCAGCTCGACATCGACCCTGGTTCGACGACGCCAGGCGGTGACCGACGGCTCGAGACGGATGGCTTCCTCGACGATCGCCTCGGCCCGCGACGGGTCGCGGCGCAACTCGTCCCAGAGGACACGGTCAGACAGCACCAGCCGCACGGCGTTGCTCATCATGTTGGTCGTGGTCTCGTGACCGGCGAAGAGGAGGTTGAAGACGCTCACCGCGATCTCGTTTCGGACCGTGTCGGGGTCGCGTTGTTCGTCCCCGACGGCCCGCAACAGATCGCTGGTGTAGTCATCGCCCAGGTGATGAGCCTTGTGCTCGACGAAACGCTCGGAGTACCGGGCGTACTCGACGAGACTATGGGCCAGGGCGATCTGCTCGCCCGTCTCGGGATGACCCCAGATGAGTCGCACCCGGCTGGCAGTCCACCGCTTCAGAGTTGCGACGTCCTCGGCTGGGACCCCAAGGAAGTCGAACAAGACGTGGACCGGAATCTCCCAGGTGACGTCGCGGACCATGTCGAAGTGCTCCCGGGCGCGCAGGGGGGCCAGTTGGGATGCGACCACCGTGCTGACCATGGGACCGAGTTGTCGGATCCGAGGTCGGGCGAAGGGGGCACCGAGGAACCGACGATGGATCTGGTGATCGGGTGGGTCATTGTTGACGAGCAGGGGCGGGATCCGTACCCCGCCACCCTGGATGATCGCCTGAGCCTCGTCACACCATGGCCGAAGGGGCTCCGACGCCACCGTCGCCGAGAAGCGGTCCGGGTCACGGAAGATGTCACGGATGGTGTCGTACCGGGTGACGACCCAGGCGTCGAGGGCCTGGTCGTGAAAGACCGGGACCTCGGCGCGGGCGTGAGCGAGCACCGGGTGTGGATCGCGGAGGAACGCCTGGTCGAAGGGATCGAAGCCGGCAACCGGGCACACCATTCGATCTGAAGTCATGCTGCGAACGTACTCCCTCCGCCTGTCAGGACGAACATCACCGCTGACGCGATCCCAGACGGGTCGATCGCAACTCCCGGGGTGAGCTTCGAGCATCCGGTCGAACGCTCGACTGCGCTGGACTAGGTTCACGCCCAGCAAGGACACAGCACCGAGGGGATGACCATGAGAACCAGAGGGGCAGTACTCAAGCAGTCGCCGGGCCAGTGGGAAGTGGTCGACATCGACCTCGACGAACCACGCCAGGGTGAACTCTTGTTGAAGATGGCGGCCTCGGGCCTGTGCCACTCCGATGACCACATCGCCAAAGGCGACAGCGGCGTCGAGCACTTTCCGTTCGCCGGCGGGCACGAAGGTTCGGGCGTCGTGGTGGGCGTTATTCCTGTGCTCATTCTGCGGACGGTAGCTCGCGATATGTGGCGCGACGCAAAACTCATGGCCGCACGG
>CALACD010000173.1 GCA_937890445.1 uncultured Acidimicrobiia bacterium
CCCTCGAAGACCCCATGGGAGCCACATCCGCCCGCCGCACTGCCGTACCGACTGCCTGCCGTCCTGCCACAGGGCAGGAGCCCTGTGAGGCACCTGCCGCCGAGGACATTGTCGCCGCCGAGCTCCGCCACAACAAGGATGGTGTCTGGGTCATCTCACCCGCGTGCGACGACCCACGACCACTTCTAGCACGCATTACCGAACAGCCCGCGTCTTGGTCACGAATTTGCAAAGAAATCATGCCTCGGACCCGTTTCCGTCCTGATGCAACGACTGCCAGAAACCCAGGCGGGGCGCCACGCTCAAGATCAGGTTGCGTACCCGCAGGCTGGTGTCGGTGATCTGGTACTCGGCCGGGACCGATGGGCTCTGGGCCGGATCGAACATGCGAGCCCGGACCGCCTCGATCACGAACCGGGGTTGCAGCCCGGCCAGGATGATGGATCCAGCGTCGAGAGCCTCGGGCCGTTCGATCGAGTCCCGCAGGGTCACCGCCCGGAAACCCAGCATCGACGATTCCTCGGCAATGGTGCCCGAATCGCTCAGGACGCAGGCCGCATCCATCTGGAGGCGCAGGTAATCGCTGAACCCGAACGGCGGCTGGAAACGGATGCCCTGACCCAACCCGGCATCATCGCCGGCCGCGGCCTCGGCCCCGACCAGCTGCTCGAGACGCTTGCGGGTCCGGGGATGGAGCGACACCAGCACCTCGTAACCGAACTCGGCGTGCAGGGCCTGGAGGGTGTCCAACAGATCCTGGAGTCGGGCCGGATGATCGACGTTCTCCTCCCGATGGGCGGAGATGACGAAGAACTCACCGGGCGTCAGTCCCAGATCGGCGGTGGCGGTGGAGGCCGCGATCTTGGGCGCCTGATGATCCAACACCTCGCGCATCGGCGAACCCGACACGTACACCTCACGGTGGGACTTGCCCTCGGCCAACAGATGACGACGGGCGTTCTCGGTGTAGACCAGGTTGATGTCGCTGACGTGATCGACGATCTTGCGGTTGACCTCTTCGGGCACGTTGTGATCGAACGAGCGATTGCCGGCCTCCATGTGGAACACCGGGACGTGCAGCCGCTTGGCGATGATGGCAGCCAACGCCGAGTTGGTGTCACCCAACACCACCAACGCATCGGGTTTCTCGGCCAGCAGCACCGTCTCGGTCTTGGCGATGATGTCGCCATAGGCCTTGCCCACCGACTCGCGCGACACCTCGAGGAAGTAGTCGGGCTGCTTCACCTCGAGATCGTCGAAGAACACGCCGTTCAGCTCGTAGTCGTAGTTCTGGCCGGTGTGCACCAGCACGTGTTCGATGCCGGGAGTGGCCTCGAACAGCGCCATCACGCGCGACAGTCGGATGATCTCGGGCCGGGTGCCGAGGACGGTGACGATCTTCATGCGTCGGTTCCTGACGATGCGGGGGTTGCGGCCGGGGGTTCGACCATTTCGACGTAGGTGTCGGGGTTGGCCGGGTCGAAATGGTCACCAGCCCAGAAGAAGGTGAGCATCTCCCCCGACCCGGTGTTGGTGATGTTGTGGGTGCACAGCGGCGGCATGTCGATGGCGACCGGATCCACACCGGTCACGTCGAACACTTGCACCTCGTCGGTGAACAGACGCCGGATCCGGATGCGGGCCTCGCCGCTGATCACCAGGAATCGTTCGATCTTGTCGACGTGGAAATGGTCGCCACGGGTGATGCCCGGGACCGACGCCGAGATCGACGACTGCCCGAGCCCGTCCTGACGGATCAATTCGGCGAAGAAACCGCGGGAGTCGCCGTGACGGGTGATCGGGAACGAACGGGTGCCGGTGGCGAACAACTGCGATCGGAGCAGGTTGAACATCTGCTGCTCGAAGCGATCGGCGAACGGCGGCACCGTCACCTGACCCACGTAGCGGTGATGTTGTTCGGTGAGCAGGGCCAACGCCTCGCTCACGAGGATCTTGCGACCGGCCAGGCGGACCTGCGCATCGCCTGGGGCTGCGAGCAGTTCGAGCAACTCGACCGACACGTCCTGGGCGTGGAGGAGTTCGAGCGTGCTGTCGTTGTCGACCCGAGGCGTCTCCCCCACTGCCAACTGGTAGCCGAAGGTCGTCACCCCCGAGTTGTAGAACGGCACCCCGAACTCGCCGAACAGGTGCGGCAACAGAGCATCCACGAACCGCCCACCCAACGCAGCCTGCGTCTCGGCCAACGTCGTGGCCGCGCCGGCCTTGGCGTCGCCGTAGGGCCCGCCGTCCAGCGACTTCACCGAATTGGCGTACACCACCGGCTTGGGTTCGGCCACCGTGGTCAGAGCCGTGGCCAGTGACGAGGCCAGCAGGTGATTCCCGGCCACGACCTCGTCGTCGCTGCTGGCACGGTTGACACCGGCCAGATGCATGATGGCATCGGAACCCTTCACGAAGGCCTCGAGGGAGGCCGGATCGGCGAAGGTGGCCCGATCGGCCAACAGAGGTTCGGGGTAGCCGGCCAGCAGCAACCGACAACGCAGATGCCACCCGAGGAAACCCTTGGCTCCCGTGATCCCGATGACGGGCAGTGCCCCGGTGTCGCTCATCCCCGAACGGCCTTCCACTCGGCGATGGCCTGATGCATCTCGGGCAGCTCGAGCAACAGATCCTTGGTGCCCTGGACGTCGAGCCGCTCGGTGTTGTGCGAGTGGTAGTCCTCGGCCGAGGTCAGATCCTGTTCCTCGCCCTCGCTGAAGTACTGGTCGTAGTCGAGACCTCGATCGTCCATCTGGAGCCGCCAGTAGTCACCCATGTCCTCGGCGTGGCGCAGTTCCTCGATGGTGGCCAGCGTCTCGTACAGCTTCTCACCGTGACGGACCCCGATGTTCTGCACCGGCGAGTCCTCGGCGTCCATCAGCTGGCGAACCGCTTCGGCCAGGTCGGCGACCGTCGACGCCGGCGCCTTGCGGATGAAGGTGTCGCCCGGTTCGGCATTGTTGAACGCGTGCTCGACCAGATCGACCGCGACCTCGAGGGGCATCAGGAAGCGGGTCATGTCGGGGTTGGTGATGGTCAGCGGACGCTTGTGCATGATCTGGTCGACGAACAGCGGCACCACAGAACCCCGGCTGTACAGCACGTTGCCGTAGCGGACCGACGACACGACCGTGGTGTCGGGCGAACGTTTGGCCGATGCCTGGGCCACCTTCTCCATGAGCGCCTTCGACATGCCCATGGCGTTCACCGGCATGACCGCCTTGTCGGTGCTCAGGCACACCACCGACTTGACGCCCCGGGCCTGGGCCGACTCGATCACGTTGGCGCTACCGATCACGTTGGTCCACACCGCCTGGAGCGGGAAGAACTCACATGACGGCACCTGTTTGAGGGCCGCAGCGTGGAAGATCATGTCGACCCCACCCATGGCGTGATCGACACTCTGACGATCCCGGACGTCACCGATGTGGAACTCCAGCCGCGGATCGGCGAACTCGACCCGCATGAAGTGCTGCTTGGCCTCGTCCCGACTGAAGATGATGACCTTGCCGACACCTCGATCGAGCAACCGTCGCCCCATCTTCTTGCCGAACGACCCGGTGCCACCGGTGATCAGAACCGTCTTGTCTTCATAGGTATTGGTCATGGAACAATGCACCGCCCGGTGGAAGATGTGAGGAGTGAGAAGGATGTGAGGAGTGAGACCTGTGTCGTCGAACTGCACTCTGCTCCCATCCAACACCGAGCAGCGGCCGACAAGGGGGAATTACCCATGGCATGCTCGAATCGATCTGCAGCAGCGAACCGGTCCGTACCGTTCTTTTCGACCGGTTTCCGCCCGACCTGAGAAGAAGGCGCCCGCGGGCTCTCCCCGGGAGCCGCCCGGGGAGTTGTGGCGTTCTGCTCAAGGCGCGGCCGATGACGTGCTCTAGCGTTGGGGGCAGGCCGTGCGGCGTCGTCATCGCACCGGCGGCGCCCCGACGGACGATCTGACAGACTGCGCACGAATGCCCCCACGACCAACACGCCCCCCCAACCTCTCGTCGCTGCCCGTCCGGGCCGTACTCGGAGTTGTGTTCGGTCTGGCCGCGCTGGCCATCGGACTCCTGGTCCAGGCCCGATCGGCGGGAACGGCCGAGGTGATCATGATCCTCGATGCCGACGAGGTCTCCTGGCCCTACCACGACGCGGTTCGCCAATCCGCGGTCGGTCACCTGCTCAACGACACCGAAGCTCGCCAGATCCTCGACGACCTGGCCGGCCCCGACGCCACCATCGAGGCCAACCTGCTCAACGGCCAGAGCTACTTCGCGTTCTCCGTCACCGCAGCCGCGGAGAACGACGCCAAGGCTGCGGCCGACGCGCTGGCGGCATGGCTCGTCGAGGTCAACGCCGTCGAGCAAGCGGCCGGGCCGGTCGGCGACCTCGACGTGCTGACCGCCAAACGTTCCGAGCTGCAAACCGTCATCGACGCGTTCTTGGCCCGCGAGCAGAACGCCGACGAGGTCGAGGTCGCCCGCTACCTCGAGAATGCCTCGCTGCTGGCCCAGTACGAACGCCAGAGCGATGAGATCCAGACCTCGATCGACCAGATCCGACCCCAGCTCCGGCCCACCGGTCCGGCCGAGGCCCCGACCAGCCCGATCGGCCCCTGGGTGACGGCGTTCGTGGCCGTGATCGCCGCCCTGGCCGTGTTCAACCTGCTCGGCTCCTCCTCGACACCGGCCCGGATCGACGCCGCCTCCGGAACCGATGCCGATACTCGAGCCGGAACCGATGCCCGAGCCGGAACCGATGCCCGAACCGGGACGGCGAATGCCGAGACGGCGAATGCCGGGACGGCCGCCGCTCGTGCCGCCACCGTCCCCGCCGAGACGACTCGTCCTCGAACAGACACGCGGTCCACGGCCAAATGGGTCTCGACCCCACGCAAGACCAACGCCAGGGCT